>JAUXFZ010000342.1 GCA_030622585.1 Myxococcales bacterium | reverse complement strand
TGACGTGCAAGCCAACGTCTGCCGAATCGCATTCCGGCCGAAGGAACTGCAGCGTCAATTGAACCGTGGAGTTTACGTCGATCGGCCCGGGGTCGGTGTGAGCGGGACGCGCGTAGTCCAAGAACGAGCTGACGACACGGTTCAGGCGGTCGACCTCGTCGACGATGATGTCGAGGAATTCGCCGCGACCTTCCGGCTGATCGGAGGTCTCCGCTAGGTATTGGGCGCTGGCCTTGATCGACCCGAGCGGATTTCGGATTTCGTGGGCGAGGCCGGCCGCCATCTCGCCGAGTGCCGCGAGCCGGTCCTTCTCTTTCATCTGCTGGTAGAGTTGGGAGTTCTCGACGGTGACGGCGACCTGGGTGGCCAAGCCCACCAGGAGCTGAACCTCTTCTCGCGAGAAAGCATCGCGGAGTCGGTCGTCCCGGACCGAGAGAAAACCGTAGAGGTGACCCGATTCCCCGCGAAGTCCCAAACACAGGGAGGACTGAAGCGCGCGCATGGTGACGGCGATGTCATGCGCGGTTTCCGCTTCCCGATCGTCTCCGAGAAGCCTCCGTTCTTCGAGCTCACGCTCGGCGTTTTCGAGCACGGCGGCGCCAGTTCTCGATAGGCGATCGATGAGGGGCCGCGCCGGAGCCATTTCGATGCGCTCGGCAGGCTTGGGCCCGAAGTGATTCTTCAGGATGAACACACGAGCATCCGGTCCGAGTAGGTAGAGCGCGCCCTGTGTGAAGCGAGGAGACTCGTCGAGACCGTCGATCAGGAGCTCGGAGAGCTCGTCGATCTCGATGATGTGCGCGAGCGAGCGCCGGAGGGCGAGCACGGTGCGCTCGAGCTCGAAACGCTCGTGGAAGAACACCTGAGAAATCCATTCTTGAACCCGCGTTCGAAGCGGGTCGAAAAGGATCAGGACGAGAAAGGCCGACACCACCACGTGCAAAAAGAGCTGCTCGCCAGAGACGAGGCGCATGAGCCACAGAATGAACGCCAAAACAAACGCGAGCGCGGTCAGCACGCCCAAGCGGCCGGCGAGCTCGTAGAGATCGATCAAACGGTAGTGGGTGATCGACTGAGATAACGCGTAGAGGAAGACCAGGATGAGGATCGTGCCAACCGGCGGGATATCGAGGCCGACGTACGGGAGGTACTCGATGAGCGTGAACAGCCCGCCGAAGCCTCCGACGAGGGCGATGTAGCGAAGGCGCGCGCCCTCGACACGCGACTCGGTTTCGAAGCCAAGCTTGTAGAGATAGCCGAGGGCCAGGGACAGGAAGACAGTCACGTAGAGAAGGAGGCCTCCGACGACGACCGCGTGATCGTAGAACGGGGTCAACATGGCGCCGAGGAGCACCACGGCCGCCACGACCGACGCGCGGCGCAGGAAGCGTGTGCGGCCGGTCTCCCAAGGCACCATGACCCCGAAGAAGCGCACGGCCGAAAGGGGAAGTAAGACGCCGCAGATCAGGTTGAAGCGCTCCCAGAATGGAACTCGGCCGACGACGCCGAGCATGAAGGTGCTGACGTACCAAAGGCCGGTGTTGGTAGCGAGGATGCCGAAGAGCCAGCGATCGGTCTGACGTTGGGTGCGCAGCAGGACGCTTGCGGCAAGCGCGAAGCACAAAAGTGCCGCGATGAACGAGGTCTGTGTCCGCGCATCCACGGCGGGAGCCTAACAGCTCCCCTGGGCTCGGTCAGTTGCTAGAGTACGCTTTGCGATGACTGTGCGAATTCTCGACGGGGCGATCGGCACCGAGTTGATCGCGCGCGGGCTGGAGCTCGACGCGCCGGCCTGGAGCGCCCGGGCGATCGCGGACGCGCCCAACCTCCTCGCGCGAATCCACACCGACTATGTCGGGGCAGGCGCAACCCTCCACACGGCCAATACGTTCCGAACGCAGCCCCATGCTTTGGGCAAGGGTTGGGTCGTCGCGCTGGGGGCCGCGGTCGATATCGCGCGTGACGCCGTGTCCCCCGGGTGCGCGGTGCTCGGGAGCATGGCGCCCATCAACGACTGTTACCGTCCCGATCTCAGTCCTGGCAAGCAAGGACGTGGTCGGCATGCAGAGGTCGCATCGGCGCTCGCGAACGCGGGCTGCGATGTGCTTCTTTGCGAGACGTTTGCGAACGGGGCAGAAGCGCTCGTGGCGGTCGAAGAAGCGCTCGCGACGGGGTTGCCGGTGTGGCTGTCCCTGACGGCCGGTCCTTTTGCAGAGTTGCTTTCGCCTACGGAGCTGACCCGAATCGGTAGGGACGCGGCGTCGATCGGGGTCGAGCGGGTCCTGGTCAACTGCATTGCTGCGACGCAGATCGGCGCTTACGTCGATGGAGTCGCGGCGCTCGAGGTGCCGTTCGGCGCCTACGCCAACGCGGGTAGGGAGGATGAAGCGCTTGGGTGGCGTGCGACGGGCCAGCGCGCGGCGGAGGCGTACGCTGACCTTGCCGAACGATGGAACGACGCGGGCGCGTCGGTCATCGGGGGGTGCTGCGGTACCGGGCCGCTTCACATCCGGGCGCTCGCCGAGCGCTTTGCCTAAGAGTTGGCTGCGTCTCGAGTTCCCGCGCCCGACTCGAGCAGTTCGCGGACGATCAGCAGTAGGTCGGATGGGTCGAACGGCTTGCGGAGCCAGTGCTCGGGCTGGCCGTCCGGATCTGCATCATCGGGAGGTGGCGCGCCGCTCATGATCGCGGCCCGGTTGACCAGGCCGCTTTTGCGTAGCTTACCGAGGAGGATATCGCCGCGCTCGTCTGGAAGCGTGAGATCGATCAGCGCTGCGGAGAACGGTTCTTTGCTAGCCAACGCTTCGGTAGCCGTGCCTACGCAAGTCGACTTCACGTTGCTCAGCGCCAGCGTCATCGAGACGAGGCCCCGCACGCCTTCGTCGTCTTCCACCACCAAGACGTGGGCTTGCTCAGCCTCCGTCGGTTTCATGACGCGGCTGATTCGGGTCTGCTTGGGGACGGTTTCGAACGCAGTCTTCGCTTCGGCCGCGCGCAACTGAATGCGAAATTTCGCGCCTCTGCCGGGCGATGTGTCGAGGCGAATGTGGCCGCCCAGCGATTCCACCGTCCCGCGAACGATGGCCAAGCCCAAGCCGGTGCCTTCGGTGCGGGTCGTGTAGTACGGATCGAACGCGCGCTGCTTCTGCGACTCGGACATTCCGGGTCCGTTGTCGCGTACCTCGAGGTCGATGAGTGTTCCGCGATGGCGCATGTGAACCGATACCTCTCCGCCGGCGGGAACCATCTGCACCGCGTTGTGCGCGAGGTTCCAGACGATAGAGAAGAGCTGAGAGCGCTTGCCCTCCACCCAGCAGGCGTCTTCGACCTCGGCATGCACCTGGACGCGTTTGTTTTGGGCTTCCGGCCGAAGCAGGCGAACGACGTCGCGAATGACGGCTGACAGATCGCTGCGCGGCTGTTCGTGATTGGTGTGGCGCACCATGCGGAGCAGGTCCTGCGTCGCGTCGCGGGCGATCTGAGCGCTCTTTTCGATCAAGGCTAGCGCCTCTTCTGGTGGAGCCTTGTCCGGACGCTCGCGGGCCACCTGGGCCCAGCCGACAATCGCACTGAGTGCGTTGGCGACTTCATGGGACACGCCCGCGGCGAGGTCTGCCGCGGCCGCTTTCGCCTGAACGCTTTCGGCAACCCCGCTTGCCTGCGAGGTGAGCAAGACCGCGGCCCGACCGTCCCCAGCGGGAATAGCGAGCACCTGCACGCCGGGTCGCGGGGCGAACGCCGAGGACGTGCCCTGGCGAGCGCTTTCGAGGATCCCCCGCACAGCCTGCACATCGGTGGTGCCGAGCAGCCGCTCCACTCCGGCGAGCAGCTCGTTGGGTGCCTCTCCGCCAAGCGGCGCCAGCGCGTGCACGTTCCCGGTCACCGTTCCGTCCTCCTGTTCCTCCAGAAGGCCCAGGCGGAGTTGGTTAGCTATCCAACTGATTATTTCTGATGGCACCGCAAATGTCCGCCTCAAGCAAAATGTAAGACGTTTTGGGTAGATCCGTCAATCCAAACGCCCGTTTTGCCCACTATTTGCCGTGCCTTCCCAACCTTCCCAGGTTCGATCCGAGCCAAAACACGGCAAAAACAACCGGCCGTACGGCCGCCGCAGCTTTGATACCTAGCTCCCGCGCGCCCCAGTCATCGAAGAAAGCCGACCCCGAAGGGCCGGCTTGTGGAGC
>JAUXFZ010000063.1 GCA_030622585.1 Myxococcales bacterium | reverse complement strand
GATCACGTGCGAGCCGGTCTTCACTAGCGCCAAAATCGCCGTGGTGACCGCCGCCATGCCACTTGCAAACGCGACCGCATCGTCGGTGCGCTCGAGCGCCGCCAACTTTTCCTCGACCAGTCGCACCGATGGGTTGCCGTAGCGCCCGTACTCTTCGCGTTCTTTTCGTCCCTCGAAATAGGCGATCAACTCGGCCGTATCGGCGAAGGAATACGTTGCGGTCTGCGTGATGGGCGCCACCAACGCGTCGTAGGGATACGTCCTAGGCTCACCGCCGTGAACCGCCAACGTCTTCTGGGAGATCTCTTTCTTGTCCGACACGAAGGCCGGAGCGTAGGAGAGCCGATCTAGCGGTGCAAGCTCCAGCGTCTATGGCCGTGTGCAGGTGCCGGCGGCGACGTCACGCACGCAGTCGAACGCGGGGTCTCCGGCGCCCGGATTCGATTGCTGACCGTTGCGTATGTAGACCCGGTCGGTGGACGGACCAGTGAACATGGGAGCAGAGCCCGAATAGGTCACCGCGGCGTAGTGCCCGGAGTGGGCGAAGTCGACCACACCGATCGTGACCGCCGAGCCCGACCGGAAGTTGACGTTGCCGGTGTCGGCTCCGCTCCCGCCGTGTGAGACGACCACCCAATCGAGCACCGAGCCGGCGGACCCTTGGTCGAAATCGATGCCGCGCCAAAACTCCGGGGAGACCGTGTCGATGCTGGTAAACGTGATGGGTGCCGCGCTGGTGCCACGGGCGTCTAGCATGCCATCGTTGCCGTCTCCGACTCGCAGACGGCGGCCACTTGCGAAACGAACCTCGCTGCCAGGCTCGATCGTCAGCACCGGCAGAGGTTGCGATGGACTCGATCGGCGGAGATCGATATTGCCTTGAACGACATACGGCACGTCGATGTCAGGCCACGTGGCGGTAGCGTCTACTGCGTCCGGAAGGACCCACACACCCTCATGTCCCTGCGTTCCCGACACGTTGTTTCCGGTCATCGTGTTTCCGACACCGAACCGGCCGACGAAATTGGCATAGATTCGAACTGCGGAGAACCGCGCGCCCACAATTGTGTTGTCGTTGCACGCGCCTCCGCAATGTGTGGAATCGGCGAACGCCATGCCGTAGCCATTGCTATTCATGATCATCGTATCCGAGACGGCCGGTGTCGCCGGGACTCCGCCGTTGGCTTCGATCACGATGGCAGCGCGGCCGCTCGCCGCTTCCAGCGTTGGGTCGGAGCCGGCGGCTTCGAGCACGGCATGCGTCACACGCGACGCCCCGGCGCTGCCCGAACCTCGAACCCGAATCCTGTTCCAATACGCGGCACCGCTCACAGGGGTGAACACGACCCGCTCGCTCGGGGTTCCGTCGATTACGAGCCGGCTGTCGATCATCGCGAGTTGCCCGTCAGCCGGCATCTCGATTCGATTGCCCGCCTCGATGGTCAACGAGCCGTCCCTTACGGTCAGACTGCCGGTGGGCCGAATCGGCTGAGCAGACGCATCGCTCGCGAGGGGCTTGTTCCACAGCATATCGGCTCCGCTGATCGTGCCTCCCCGGACGCGCAGGGGCGCTTCGTAGGTGTTCGAGGGTCCCAGAACATCGTTGAAGCCCCCCATCGTCGCGCTCACAGACGAGCCATCCACGTCGAGCACGTTGTTCTGAAACGAGCTCAGGCCCGCGCGGCTGTAGACGTAGATGCCGACCGAGCCCGGTTCGCTACTCTCGATGAGACAGCCCTCGACGATGGCGATGCGATCGCCCGGATTCCCCGGGTTGTCGACGCGAAGGCCGCCATTCACCGCCGCGCCGAGCCCCTCCATACGAACGTTTCGCAGGACAGTCCCGGGCTGAATGAGACCTTCGAACAGTACGCCGTCCCATGTGCCGTTGTCGGCGAGCATCCGGATCGGTGCTTCGGGCGTTCCTGACGCGACCAGCGTGGCCGTCTCGGTGCCGCTCGACACCTGCAGTCGCCGGCCCGTCGCGAAGTGCATCTCGGTGCCGGGCGCGACAGACATGACGCTGCCGCCGCGAACGAAGAGCCCTTGGCTCAAGTAGAAAGGGACGCCGTGGTTGGCCCAGGCTGCGGTCGCTCTGCTCACGGTCGTGCCGCGCACGACGATTCGATCGTCGCCGTTGCCCGTGAGTGCGAGATTCGTACCAAGCGTGGACACGTCGTCCGAGCCGATGTTGATCGGAGCTCGACCGTTGGCGGTCAGCCGATTGCCGCTGAACCAGTCCGTCGCGTCGGACCCCGCGCCCGAGTGCGCGAACAGCCCGTAGTTCAAGCTCTCTCGGACGACCGAATCCCTGACCTCCGGCGCAGACCCGCTGACCGCTTCCACCGCCCCCTGATCGATGGATGTGTTTCGCCGGCCGCCGAACTCGACGACCACATTGCGCAACACGGTCGCCGCAGAGATCAGGTTTGCGCCAAAGCGAAGGCCTCTGTAGTGGCCGCTCGGCGCCGGCCCGCCGACGGCTTGAAAACGCGTAAAGACGATTTGCTCACCAACGCCCGACTCGCCGCCGTCAGCCATCATGGCTCCGGCGCTGTTGGCGCCCACATCGATGCGAAGATTGGTGCCCCCAGCGAACATCACGACCGCGCCTGGTTCGAGTGTCACGGTCGCCCCGTTCTCGATTCGCACGACGCCAGTCACCACGTGAGGGCTCGCGATAGCGGTCAGAGTGACGTCTGCGCCGATGCTTCCACTCAGGGTCGAGCCGTCACCCTCCGTGACCGTGAAACGCTTCGCGAGGGTTGTTGTGGAGCCCTGGTCGACCACCACGTCGTACACCCCCGACGGACGGCTGCCGCCCACCGGGACCGTCGCACTCAGTATGTTTTCGTCCACGAAAACCGTCGTCAGCGTCTCTCTGTAGGCCCCGAGCTCGAGCCGAATCACCGGAGTTGCAGCGGCGACGAAGCCAGTGCCGCGGACCAAGACCGGCACGGCAGACTGACGGCGGCCGGCGGCCGGCGTGATCGAGTCGACGCTGGGGGGTGCAGCCATGACCGTGATGTCGATGGTAGCGCTGTCCGTCCCCTCGCTGTTGGTCGCCACGATATCGAACGCGTGTGCGCCGATATCACTCTCTGTGGGAACGGGATTGCTCGCTGACGCGGAGAGCAAACCGGTGAGTGGATCGAAATCGACAAAGTCCGGAAGCGCGCCGACGATCGTCAGCACAGGCGCCGGTTGGCCGGTCGCCGTGGCCGAGGCCCCAGGGAACGCCTCGCCAACCTCGAGCGCGAACACGGTGCCCGGCGTCACGGTGAGAACCGGAGTCGCTGGCGGGTAGACGGAGTCCACCGAGATCGTTTCTTGGTCGCCCTCCCCTAGGACGTTTTCCGCCCGAACCGTGTAGGTATACTCGAGCTCGCCGTTCGACTCGGACGCTGTGAAATTCACTTCGCCCGTAGCGGGATCGATAGTGATCGCCAAATCCCCTGGAACGGTAGCGCCGACGAGGCTCCATGTGACGCCGGAACTCTCACTTTGCGGAGTGAGGTTGACGTCGTAGTTGTAGACGGTGCCCACGAAGATCGTCCTCGGAGGCGGCACCGTGACCAGGTCGATCTCGGGCACGGGCGGACGGGGATCCACCGTCACGGTGAACTCCTGAACGTTCGCGTCACCAAGGCTGTTGTCGACCTGGATGGCGATGCTGTAGTCGCCCGCCGCCACGCCGCGGGTGTCCCACTCGACCGTGACCGCCGGCCCTTCGGGAGGAGTCGTCACGATGTTCACCCCGGAGGCAGGCGTCCCCGTGGACGGGTCTTCCACGGTCCAGAGAATCGTCGGCGCACCGGAAGCAGTCGCGTCATAGCGCAGCGTCTCGCCCGCATAGACGCGCTCGGGAGGCGCCGACGTGATCACTGCCGGGCCCCCGGTATCTTCGACCGTCACCGTGAAGGCTTGATCGGCAAAGGCACCGCTGCCTTGCTCGGTTGCGCGGATCGTGACCTCTTGCGGACCCTCCTGGCCCGAGGTGGGGGTCCAGCGAACCGCGCCGGTGTCCGGGTCGATCGACAGTCCGCTCGGCGCGACGGGTGCACTCCATGAGACCGCCGCGTTCGCGACGACGTTGGGGTCATACGCGTACTGCACCGCAACGGTTGCTTCGGTCGGAGGTTCGGTGGTGAACACGGGTCCACCCAGTCCCGCGACGCTCACTTCGAACGCCTGCGTGTCCGTTCCCGCGAGGTTGTTCGCGCTCACCTCGATCGCGACGAGACCTTCGCTCTGCGGGGTCCATGTCACGACGCCGCTGCTGGCGTGGACCATGAAGTCCTCCGGGCCTGACACCACCGCGAAACCCATCGGTGTCATTCCGAGCGCGCTCAGCGTGTAGTTGAAAGGAACCCCGACAGTGGCCGTCGTCGGTGGGGTCGACGTGATCTTGGGCGCCACGTTGCCATTGGCGGCGTGGCCCCCGCCACAACCCGAGGCGGTCATCCCAACGGCGACACAGGCCGCGAGCCAAATACGCATAGGTCCAGTCATCGGTTCCCTCCGAACGCCCGAAATCCTATGCTAGCATATTTTTACTGCTTATCTGGTATTTCGTACTGTAATTTCACATGTTTCTCGCCCCGGGCGCTAGTCCCTCCCGTACGCGAGATCCGCCAGGACGTCCTCGATCGAGACTCTGTGTTCCGCGGCCGGCCGTGGTTCGAACAGGCGGTCCCATGTGCGAGCGAAGGCCACGATCAAGGCATCCCAGACTTCCGTCTGCTTTCGAAGCACTTCCTTGTGGAGATCAGGGTCCATTTGACTGAGCGTGTGCATGGTCGACTCCTTTCGTCTGTCATATGAAAGACTTAGCGCCGAATGCGCCTCCTTGGGTGCAGGTTGGAAGCGCACTTTTGCAGTTGCACCGGCCGGGGCACACTGCGAGGGTGCAGGCAGTGTTCGATTGGGACGATATTCGCTATTTCCTGACGCTTCAGAGGCACGGAACGTTGGCTGCAGCAGGCGCTGCACTAATGCTGGACCCGACGACCGTTGGCCGACGTTTGATGAAGCTCGAAGACGAGCTCGGGGCTCGGCTCTTCGACCGGACTCCGACCGGCTACGTGCTGACCGACGCCGGTCACCGCTTGCTCCCTCGGGCCGAGCGGATCGAACGCGAAGCGCTTGGGGTCGAACGTGACGTCGCAGGCGAGGATCAGAAACTCGAGGGCGTGGTACAGCTGACGGCGACCGAGATGCTCACGACACGATTCATCGCGCCGCAGCTTCGTCGGTTCCGCGAGCGCTTCCCCGAAATCCAGCTCGAGCTGCAGTGCACCAACTTGGATGTCAACCTCGCTCGCCGGGAGGCCGATATCGCGCTTCGGCTCGCTCGACCGACACAGGAAGACCTCATCATCAAACGGCTCTCGTTCATCCACCTTGGGCTGTATGCGTCGGTAGACTATGTGGACCGATTTGGCCTTCCAAACGACTCGCTGGCAAGCCATCAAATGATCCTTTTCGCGGGCACCCCACCTTTTCGGCGCGAGAACGACTGGATCGAGGCACGAATGGACGGCGCTCGCGTCGCGCTGCGATCGGACAGCGTGTCCGCCATCTATTCCGCTACCGTCGCGGGAACGGGGATCGGCCTGCTCCCCTGCCTCGTCGCGGACCACGACCGCCACCTCGTTCGCCTTCCACTCGAAGGAGCGCCCGAGCCTCGCCAGATCTGGCAGGCGGTGCACGAGGACCTTCGGGACAGCGCTCGCATTCGAGCAGTGCTCGACTTCTTGGGCAAAGCCCTGACGCCGCCGCCAGACAACATCTCGGCGCGAGAACGCGCGTCCGCCTAGCTACGAGGCGTGGGCACTTACGGTGGCCAAGAACGGCTCGCCGTAGCGCTCGATGCGAGCAGGCCCCATCCCGTGAATGTCGGAGAGTGCCTCCATCGACGTCGGCTTGTAGGCAGCGATTTCGGCGAGGGTTCGGTCATGGCAGACGACGTACGCGGGGACACCTTTGGCCCGCGCAAGGTCGAGTCGCATGGCACGTAAGCTTTCGAAGAGCGACGGATCGACATTGTCCGGAAGCTCTCGCTCCGCTCGGTGACGCTCCTTCTTGGCGCGGGGCGCACGGCCCGCATCGGGGGCGGGGACCAGGACGCGAACCGCCTCCTCGTCTTTCATGGTCGCCACGCCAAGAGCCGTCAGGTACGGGATGGGGAATTCACCCGTCGTGAGATCGACCAAACCGGCGGTGATCAATCGCCTGAGGAGCGCGAGCACCCACGCCTTGGGGTGAGCCTCGAGCAGACCGTGCGTGCTGAGATCCGTCAGCCCCAGGCGCCGCAGGCGCTCGTTGTTGGTCCCATGGAGCATGTCGGAGACGGCCGTCAACCCCGCGCGTCCTTGGTTGCGCGCGACGCCGGCGAGGGCTTTGCGCACTACCAACGCTTCGTCTTCAGACGCCTCGCGCAACGCGCCTTCCTCGCCCCGCTCTTCGAGTCGCTCGCACACATCGCAGTGACCGCAGCCGCCGAGTGTCTCTCGTTCGTCGCCGAAGTAGCGCAGAATGAAGTCGTGCCGGCAGCTCCCCGCTTCGACGTAGCGCATCAGGTCGAGGAACAGCCCCCACTGCTGCCGCACATGCTCTGAATCGGGAGTGCTCCCAGGGTCGCGCCCCCCGCTGAAACCGATCAAGCGACGCCGAAGCCCCAGATCGCCCGAGCTGGTCAACAACAGACCGTGGGCGGGCTGCCCGTCTCGCCCCGCGCGCCCGACCTCTTGATAGTAAGCTTCGACCGACCCGGGCGCTTGGGCGTGCACGACGGTGCGAATGTCGGCCCGATCGATGCCCATGCCGAACGCGTTGGTGGCGACCACCACGTCGAGGGACCGATCGGCGAAGCGTCGATTGACCTTCTCACGCACCGCGGCGGGGAGCCCCGCGTGGTAAGCAGCCACGCGCCAGCCTTCTTTGTCCAAGACGTCGGCGAGCTTTTCGGTGTTTCGCCGCGTCGCCGCGTACACGATAGCGCCCCCCTGCGGACTGTCCGGCCCACCAAGAGCGCTGCGGAGCGCGCCGCGCGTCAGCCTGCGGCGTTCGGTGGAGCTGTCGCTTTCGACGACTGCCAGATGGAGGTTCGGCCGTGAGAAACCGCGGAGGATGACCGCGCTTCGATCTGCGCCGAGGCCCAATCGCTCCTGAATCTCCTGGCGCACAATCGGGGTTGCGGTCGCCGTGCACGCAATGACGCGTGGCGGCTGCATTCGCTCGATCACCTCGCCGAGCCGCAAGTATGACGGGCGAAAATCGTGCCCCCACTGCGAGATGCAATGCGCCTCGTCGATAGCGAGCAGAGGCGGTCGCAGCGCGGCAAGCTTGTCGACCAGCCACTGTGACTCGAGGCGCTCGGGTGCGATGTACACCAGTTGGTAGCGGCCTTCGAAGATCCCGCGTTCGCGACGCTTCACCTCCTCCGGGTCGAGCGTCGACGCAAGGTATGTTGCGGAGATTCCGCGCTGTGTGAGCGCGCGCACCTGATCTCCCATGAGCGCGATGAGTGGGGAAATCACGATGGACGTGCCGTCGAGAACGGCCGCCGGCAGCTGATAGCAAAGCGATTTGCCGCCGCCCGTCGGCGCGATCACCAGGACCCTCTGCCGGCCCTCGAGCAGCTCGTGGATCGCCTCCCGCTGCCAAGGATGAAAAGACGGAAGCCCAAACCGCTCCCGCAGAACCAAGTCGATGTCGCTCATGAACGGGGGGGAACGTAGTGCGGCCGGTGAATGCATGCCAGACCTATCGGACGCAGACGCCCCAAGTTGTGCGCCCTACCAGATGATCTCTACGTACTCTGCAGCCCCACGAATCCCCGCTACGCGCAGCGCCGATCCGTCATCCAGCTGGACGGTCCCACTGAGGTCCCCGTGCACCTTCCATCGCGTGAGTGTGTAGGGAGGGCCGAGGCTCAAGGTCGTCGAATCGTCGAAATCGGGGGTCAGGGTCAGGTCAATGCGCCCATCCGCGCTCGTGAAGCGCCACGGCGCCATCACGTCTTCGAGGTCGTAGTCCCATTGGCCTCGAGGGAGCTTGTGGAGCACGTCATCGACGATGACGGCGTCTGCGGTCCCCGGGCTATCATCGGCAAACACCGTGCCGAGGTTGATGCCAACCATGTGCCCGTCGGTCATGCCCGCGAAGTGTCCCCACTCCCAGCGGACTTCCCCGGGCCACGCGCCGCGACCCCAATCCAGCACCCCGAACGACTCACCCTGCGGAAGCTCGTACACGGACTCCCCGACTTGGACCGACCCCGTCGCCGGCATACTCACGCGCTTGTTCTCGTAGAAGAACTGCCCGGGTTCGTCGAAGTGGTGCACGACGGCAACGTTCTCGACCGAGGTGCTGTCGGCGAGTCGAAGATGGGCCTCCATGCGGCCCTCTGAACCCTCCTCACCGGTGAGCACGGTGATGGTTCGCATACCCTCTTCGAAGCGATACGCCACCGTTCCGACCGGGGCCTCGAACAACGTGTCCTCAAAGGGCGTGAATGGGAAGTCCAACGCAGACGCGTCGGCGACCAGGATCGCGCTGTGGATTTCCTCGGTGGCGTAGTCCTCGAGCGTCAGGATCGCGAAAGAGAGCAAACCAATGTGCGCCAGGGTCAGGCCGACCGCGAAATCCGGCGCAAACACCGCGTAGTACTCCCACTCGCGAAGCCCGCCTAGATGCTCTTCCTGAACGAGCGACCGGTCGTACTGCACGAGCGGTCCCCGCGCCCAGCCGTGTGCAGCGACCGTCCCGTCCGCACGGAGGAGCGGCGTCTGTTCGGTGATCTCGCCGGGGTCGCGGCCAGGGCCGTCGCTGGCGGTGCAGCCGGTCAACGACACGGCGACCACAAGCGCTAGAAAGAACCTTCGTGGCATCCGAGCCATCATTTCGTCGTTTCGTCCATGGGCTAGCGAGTCTCTCTAGCACCGATGCGGTCTGGTTTCTTTGGCTGGCTGTCTTCTGGAGGCCACTTGACTTCGAGGCTACGGCACCGTAAGTTACGCACCAGTAAGTTACCACTGCGTAACTGCTTAGGAGATCCACCGTGACCCCCTCATTATCTCGCCCCCAACCGGACCTTTCGCCCATGGCCAACGACCCCACATCCATGCGAGTCGTCGATCGATTCGTCGATCACGGT
>JAUXFZ010000397.1 GCA_030622585.1 Myxococcales bacterium | reverse complement strand
GCGGCGCCCGGAACGTCGACACCTTCCCAAAAGCTCGCGGTTGCAAACAACACCGCGTCGCCTTGGTCGCGAAATCTGTCGAGCAGCGTCTGCTTGGGAGCATCGCCTTGAACGAACCACTCTTGGTCGAGCTCGTCGCCCACGCGCTTGGCGAGCATTCGCATCATGCGAAGGGAGGTGGAGAGTACGAACGCGCCCCCTTCCGACAGGCGGATGAGCTCGAGGATCTCTTTGGCGGCAACATCCGGAAAGTCCGACGCGCGGGGGTCGGGTAGATGCAAGGGCGCGTACAGTGCGGCCTGCTCTTCGTAGCGGAAGGGCGACTCGACGACCTCTTCGCTGACTTCGCTTTCGATTCCGAGGCGACGTTTGACGAAACCAAAATCGCCGCCCGTGGTCAGCGTCGCGCTGGTGAACACCCCGCAGGGGACACGTTCGTGGAGTCGCTCACGCAACAGCGGACCGACGTCGATCGGGCTCGAGCCTACAGACGTGCTCCTACCGCTCCCCTGGGCCCAGCTCACTTGCCCCGCCGCATCGAGCGAACCGAGCGCGTCACGGAGTTGGTCGGTCCGCCTCGCGAGTTGCAGGACGTTCTCTCGGGGCGGCCGAACGTTCCGACATGACGCGGAGAGCTCCGCGAGGACGTTGTCCAACGCGAATAGCGCGTCTTGCGGGATCGCGTCGGGCGGCAACGAGACGCGACCGCCGTTGGCGTTGGCGGGTAGGGCGCTGAAGAAGTTCGAGGACTGCTGCAGCACCGCGTCGAGCAGGCGGGTCTCGTGCCGCTTCCCGGGTTCAGCACGCAGGGCTGCCCGGGCGTCGCGCACTAGCCGTTCGAGCATTGCGACCGATACGCGGGAGCCGAAGAAGAGCGTCGCGGTGTCCTCGATCTGATGTGCCTCGTCGAAGATCACCGCGTCGTAGTCCGGTAGCACCGAAGCGAAGCCCGTGTCGCGAAGCGCGAGGTCGGCGAAGAACAAGTGGTGATTGACCACCACGAGCTGAGCGCCCTCGGCGCGCCGGCGCACGCGTGTCGCGAAGCACTCGTCGTAGTATCCACAACGGGCGCCGATTCGAGTGTCCGAACCACTCACCACGCGTGACCAAATCGGGTCTTCTTCGGCGATCGAGGCCAGGGTCGCGCGGTCCCCGGAATCAGTCGTCTCGACCCAGCTTCGAAGCGTGGGCAACGAGCGCGCGAAACGCGGTTGGGTGGCGTCCGCGCTGGTCGAGAGCTCGTCGAATCGGCGACGACAGAGGTAGTTGCCGAGACCCTTCACGCAGGCCGCGTCGATCTCGATGCCGAGGTGACGCTTGAGGGCCGGCAGGTCTTTCTCCATGATCTGGTCCTGCAGCGCGCGAGTACCAGTCGACACCAGGACCCGTCGCCCGCTCAGCGCCGCGGGAATCAGGTACGCCCAGGTCTTGCCAGTGCCGGTCCCCGCCTCGATCAGGAGAGTCCCGTCGTGCTCGAGCACCTCCTGCACGGCTCGGGCCATCCGAATCTGGCCGGGACGATGCTCGTAGCCGGAAACGCCGCGAGCCAGCGGTCCCGTAGGTCCAAGCAGGTGGCCCGCATCCATTGACGTGCCTTAGCACGAGGCACTGCGGCTGCCTCGGCGACGCGCTATGGTTCGCGCTGCACCGTGATCCCGATCCGCGACATCAACCATACGCGCCGCACGCCCATCGTCACGTGGACCCTCATCGGTGCCAACGTGCTCATTTTTCTCGGAAGCCTGAACCTCAGCGATCCGGCAGCCGAAGCGATGATGATGCGCTTCGGGGTCATCCCGGATGTGATCGTCCACGGACACTGGACCGTGCCTCGCGCCGAAGGGGGTGCCGTCGGGAGCTGGGTCACCCCGTTCACGAGCATGTTCCTTCACGGTGGGTGGCTGCACCTCGGAAGCAACATGCTCTTCCTCCACGTCTTCGGTGACAACGTCGAGGACGCGCTCGGCCGGTTCCGCTTTCTCTTGTTCTACGCGCTTTGCGGGCTGGGCGCGGTCGTCGGACAGATCCTGGTGGACCCGAACAGCATGGTGCCGATGATCGGCGCATCCGGGGCGATCTCAGGCGTTTTGGCGGGCTACATGACCCTCTTCCCGCACGCGCGCGTCGTCACCGTCATCCCGATCTTCATCTTCCTTCACTTCATGGAAGTGCCGGCTTGGATCTTCATCGCGCTGTGGTTCGTGCTGCAGCTGGTGCTGGGCTACCTATCGCTCGGCATCATCGCGGACGATGGTGGCGGCGTCGCGTGGTTCGCACACATCGGCGGCTTCTTGGCCGGCCTGGTGTTTGTGCGTGCCCTGTACCGGCAGCCTAAGGGGCGTCGGCAGCGGCTGTTTCGCTAGGCACAGACGGTGCTGCGGTCGCGTCTCCGGCGGCCTTTGGTGTTTCGACAGGCTCCGGAGCAGGCGCAGCCTCGGCTTCCACTTCGCTCGGCGGCGGCTCGGCAACAGGGTCAGACTTCGCGTCGGTCGAAGGCGGCGCGACCTCGGCGCCTGCGTCCTCTTGAAGCGTCACGTTGATGGTGGCGGCCATCCGGCGCGTCTCTTCGGTGAAGTCGGCGCGGCTCACCGACTGGCTTGCCGTCTTGTAGCCGTCCTTCGAGACGACGATCGTGCGGGACGCTGACATCGACTTGAAACGAAGCGAACCCGGCGTGTTGGTTTCACCGCCACCGACTGCGCTAGCCCTCGCGCCGGCTGGGCTGGTGACGACCTGGACGACATAGGGCAGTGGCGCGAGCCAGAGGCTGACCGTCTCTTGGTCAGCCCCGACCGTGAGTTGATGCCTTCGGGCCAGATAACCGCGGGCCTTCGAGAAGAAGGAAACCTTGGCGCCGACCTCGTATTCGAGCTCGAGCGGCGTTCGGCCCACGCCCTTGCCGTCCACGCTCACGAAGGCGCCGGAAGGACGGGACACGACCTGGAACTTCACTACCCCGGGGTCGGACGCGGCTGCGGCCGTCGCCTCGGCTTCGACCGCGGGCTCGGCTGCGACCACTTCTTCGGCGGGTTGGGCCTCTGCGTTGGCTGCTTCTGGCGCAGGGGCCGGCGCGACTACCGGTTGGACGTCGCGGGAGGCTTTAGGGGCGGGCGCAGCAGAGCCGCCGAGATACGGCGCAGCCAGCTTCATCAAGTCGTCCGTGTACCCCAACTGCCAAGCTGCACCTGCACCGGCCGCGAGCAACAGCAGCAACGCCACGAGGAACAGCCACGGGCTGAGGCCCTTCTTCACGGGCGTCGGACGCGTGGTCCAAGCCGGCGTGGTCGCCTGCGAGACTTGGAACGCCTCGGTAGGAATACCCGGCGCTTCGGCAACAACCACTGCAGGCGGCGGGACCGTCGGCACAGCCGGATCGAGCAAGCTGGCATCGATGAACTCGCCTGGCGCAGGGCCGAAGGACTCGCCAACACCCGGACCGAACAGGTCGGGAATGGCGCTGGTCAACGGGGACTGCAAGGCGGAGGCTGCCGGCACTACCGGCGTGAGGCGCTGTTCGGCCACGAAGGGCGCAGCCGCTTCCCTGGCGATCACCGTGGCATCGGCGTCCGCAGGGTAGTCAGACTCGCGGAGCTCGTGCACCTTCGTGGTCTCGTCCTCGAGAAAGTCATCGTCGGGATCGGGCTCTCCCATCGCCGGCGCCGCTGCGCTACTGGGGC
>JAUXFZ010000093.1 GCA_030622585.1 Myxococcales bacterium | reverse complement strand
TTGCTTCTCCGCATACGTGGGAACGCTGACCGTGACCGGGGGCGGCAACTCCTTGCCGGTCATGATGGCCTCGATTTCGTCCCGTCCGAGGGTCTCCCGCTCGAGCAATGCCTCGGCGATGGCTTCGAGCTCCTTGCGATGCTCCGCAATGATGATCTTGGCGCGCTCATACTGCGCGTTGATGATCTGGCGAACCTCATCGTCGATTTCCTTGGCCGTCTCTTCGGAGTACTCTTTGTGATGGGAGGGGCCGAGAAAGCTCGACTCCTCTGTCTCGACGTACGAGAGGGGACCGAGGGCCTTGCTCATCCCCCATTCGGTCACCATCGAGCGCGCGAGCTGGGTGGCCTTCTTGAAGTCGTCCGCGGCACCCGTCGTCAGCTGGTCAAATACGGCCTCTTCAGCCAGCCGCCCACCGAGGGCCATCGCGATGCGGTCGCGGACCCAGTCGGCGCTGTAGCTGAGTTGATCTTCCTCTGGCAGCGCCATGGTGAGGCCCAGTGCGGGGCCACGCGGAATGATCGTGACCTTGTGAATCGGGTCGTGGTGCGGAAGCTTCCAGGCCACCAACGTGTGCCCGGCTTCGTGGTACGCCGTTGTCTTGCGCTCGCGCTCGCTGATCACCATCGATCGGCGCTCGGAGCCCATCATCACTTTGTCCTTGGCCATCTCGAAGTCGATCATGGCAACGAGGTCCTTGTCCTGGCGCGCGGCGAGGAGCGCGGCCTCGTTGACGAGGTTCTCGAGGTCGGCGCCGGAGAAGCCGGGGCTTCCTCGGGCGATGATGTCGAGTTGCACGTCGTCGGCCAGCGGAACGCGGCGGGAATGCACCGCCAGGATGCCCTGGCGCCCGTTCAAGTCGGGCCGTGACACGATGATGCGACGGTCGAAACGCCCGGGGCGAAGGATCGCCGGGTCGAGAATGTCGGGCCGGTTGGTCGCGGCGATGATGATGACACCCTCGCTCGACTCGAAGCCGTCCATCTCGACGAGGAGCTGGTTGAGGGTCTGCTCTCGCTCGTCGTGACCACCCCCCATGCCGGCGCCACGGTGGCGACCGACGGCGTCGATCTCGTCGATGAAGATGATACAGGGCGCGTGCTTCTTACCCTGCTCGAACAGGTCACGGACACGAGAAGCGCCGACGCCGACAAACATCTCGACAAAATCTGACCCGGAAATACTGAAGAACGGAACGCCCGCCTCGCCGGCGATGGCGCGTGCCAGGAGCGTCTTGCCCGTACCGGGCGCACCCATGAGCAGCACACCCTTTGGAATACGGCCACCGAGGCGCTGAAACTTTTTCGGGTCCTTCAGGAACGCGATGATCTCTTCGCAGTCATCCTTCGCCTCATCGATGCCAGCAACGTCTTTGAAGGTGACCTTGTTCGCAGATTCGTTGAGGAGCCGGGCGCGCGACTTGCCGAAGCTCATCGCCTTGCCGCCGGAAGCCTGAAGCTGGCGCATGAAAAACAAGAGAATGCCGACGAGGAAAAGCATCGGAAGCCAAGTCACGAGGATGCTCGTCCAAAGGCCGTTCTCGTCTTCGGGCATGTACTCGACGCTGACTTGGGCATTGAGCAACTGCTGGTTGATCTGCTCACCCATGATGCCGACAGTGACTTTCTCACTGCGGGCGCCGCGCGGACCCTGCGGCGCGCTTTCATCGGCCGACTTGAGCCAGTAGGTGTACTCGCCGCTGTTGTCTTGTGGGCGGATTTTGACCTTCTGGACCTTGCCGTCGACGACGTCCGTCACGAACTCGCTGAACGGAACGCTTCGAGGCTGCTCCTCGCGCGCGACAAAATTGAAGATGACGATGCACATCAGGATCACGAGAACCCAGAAGAGCAGTGTTTTTTGGCTTTGTTTCATATAAAAAAGGCAGTGGGGGCCGACTCGCCGGCCTGGCATGAGGCGATAGCCCCTTCCATCTTTGTGAGGCCGCGGAAGCCACTTGGCAACCGTTGCCAACCAAACACTCAGGAGCGATTGCTACGTGTTCTGCGATGCGCGCGATATTCCAGCGAAAGCCCGCCGCCCTGACGAGAGATGGACCACCCCGATCCTAGCAGGACCTCGCCTCGACCCGTAAGAAGTCGGCCGACGTCCGTGAGATGACTGCGGTTAGGGGTTAAGCCGGTTTCCCGGCCGATCCAGCCCCGGAGCCAGCGAACCCGAAGCGGGACCGGGAGACCCGAGAGGACTTCGATGGGAACGTAGCGATCGCCCCCCCCGGGGAGCTTCGGGACGCTGGCGTCGAGGTAGGCGTTGAGCTCGGTGGCCTCGTCGCTCAACGCGCAGAGGTGCTCGACCACGCGAGGGTCCTCCGCCGTGAGCACGGGCAGAACCTCGTGCCGGATGCGAACCCGTTCGAAGGCGCGTTGATGGTTCGAGGGATCGTCGACGAATGGGAGCTCGCGCTCGACCGCGTAGGCGCGCACGTCGGCGCGACGGCAGTCGAGCAGCGGGCGGATGACGCCGTCCGACCTGCGAGCCTCGATCCCCCCAAGACCGCGGAGCCCGGCGCCGCGAAGCACCCGGGCAAGCACCGTCTCCGCTTGGTCGTCCTGAGTGTGCCCTACGGCGATGCAGGCGGCGCCGCGGGCGCGGGCTACCTCTTGGAGCGCCGCGTATCGAAGCTCTCGCGCGCGCGCTTGAAGCGAGGCGCCCTCCTTCTCGAGCTCGACCCGCACCGGGTAGAAGGGCACGCCGATTGCGCTCGCGAACGCGCCGACTTGTTCGACCTCCGATGACGATTCGGGCCGAAGGCCGTGGTCGATCGACGCGACGCAAAGCGTGAGGCCGAGCTCGCTCCGCAGCCGATGAAGCACATGCAACAACACAGTCGAGTCCGGCCCACCCGAGCACGCGACCAGCACGTGGTCTCGAGGGGACACCAGCCCACGTTCGCGCACGGTCCGACGCACCGTCGAGGTGATCATGCGGGAACGCTAAAACACGCCAGACGCGAGGGAAAGCCGCATCTCGGTTCGGTCACGAAGGCCGCCCATCCGTACGGATTCCGCATCCTGTGGAGCTCTGCGGGAGAACGTCATCGCGGGCACGGCGATGCGCAGGCCGGAGCGTGACCGTCGAAAGAGCCCCGGCCCTGCCTCGGCGGTCTCGAAGGCGCGCTGCTCTTTTTCGGTTCGCAGGTCGATCTGCGGGGTCGGCTCCCAGCGGTCCTGTCGCTCTTTCCTGACCCCTTTGACGGTGACCAAGATGGCGGGAAGCACGCCCACCATGCCGACGACCAATGCAGCAACCGACCCCTTTTGGCGGTCTGGTTTGTCTAGGGCGAAGTACCCCGCTAGCGCGCCGCCGGTCGCACCCACTATCGGAAAGACCGCCAACGACCAGGGCTCGTTGAGCCCTGACACGGACGGAATGATGAGGCCGAGCTCGGCACCGACGAGGGCCAAGCCAATCGTGCCCTTCGGCGTGGCTTGCGTGCTGTCGAAGACGCTGGGGTCGACCTGCGCGAAGGCACTACGAGGCATCGCCGACAGCAAAACCACTGCGGTCAGCGCAAACGCACACCCGATCCGATCCCAGCTCAATTCCCCCTCCAGCTGCGTGTCCGCCCACAGTACACGGAGCCTGAAACGGCTGCAACCTCGCGACCTTAGATGCGGAATCATTCGCCTTGATTTCACGGAATGCGGGCCCAAGAATCCGGGCATGCCGGACATGGAGGAGCGCGCCTATCAAGCCCTGCTGGTACAGCAGGAGGGACACATCGTCACCCTGACCTTCAACCAGCCGCAAAAGAAGAACCCCCTGAGCCAGGAGTTGGTCAACGAGCTCCTTTGGGCCCTCGACGACGCCGAGGCCGCCGACAGTGTGCGGGTGCTCGTGCTGACGGGGGCTGGCGACGCGTTCAGCGCGGGCGCCGATTTGAAAGGCATGACGGCCGAACGGGGTCAGCTCGAGAAGAAGGGCGAATTCGACGATTTGCTGCTTCGCCTCGACCGGCTGAAGAAGCCGATCATCGCGCGCATTCCGGGGTACGTCATGGGTGGCGCGATGGGGATCGTCGCCTGCTGTCACTTCGCTGTCGCTTGCGAAAGCGCGATCCTCGGGACGCCGGAGATCAAGCGCGGGCTGTTCCCGATGATGATCATGGCTGTTCTTCAACGGGTCGTTCACACGAGGGAGCTGCTGAAGCTCATGTTGCTGGGAGAGAAGATCACGGCGACGAAGGCGAAGGAGATCGGCCTGCTGACGGAAGTGGTCTCGGACGACCAACTCGACGCGCGGGTCGCAGAGCTTGCCGGTCAGCTGGCCAAGCAATCACCGAACGCGATGCGGATGGGCCTCAACGCCTACAACGAGCAGCGCAAGATGTCGGTCGAGGAGGCCCTTCCCTACCTTCGTGAGCAGCTCTACGCGGTGCTCAGTAGCGAGGATGCCAAGGAAGGCCTCGCCGCGTTCTTCGAGAAGCGCGAGCCGCAGTGGACAGGCCGTTAGGGCTCGTCGAGCACATCTGTCACTAGGAGCTCGACGGCCCGGCCGCCGATCCAGTGGTCGGGTTGAAACTCGCCGACCAGCCGGAGAGAATCCCGGCCCTCGATGCGCGAGAACATCCCCGGCGCAAACGCGCGAAGCGATTCCTGACCGACGCGTAACTTGAGCTTGCCGTGGGCACGTCCTTCGCCAACGCCCGTCGCCTCGACGATGTGTGCGTCGACCAAGAACGTCGGCACCGGGTAGCCTTCGCCAAACGGCCCGAGGCGCTGAAGGTCCTCGACCGTTGGAACGCGGAAGGCGCCACCAAGGGCCACGTCGACTTCGCCGAGTTGCCCCTCGCCCGAACCTACGCCCTGTGTGGCCTGCAGGAACGACGCGCGGAACGAATCGAGCGCTTTGCTCGACAGGGAGAGCCCGGCTGCGGCTCGATGGCCGCCCCAGGCGGTCAGGTCGGATGCGCACTCCGAGAGCGCGCTGTACACGTCGAAGTCTGCCGTGGTTCGGGCGCTGCCGTGACCATGGGCTCCGTCGAAAGCGATCACGACCGCAGGAACGCCGAACGCGTCCACGAGGCGGGCGGCCACGATGCCGACGACCCCGCGATGCCATGCGTCGCTCGCCACAACCACGCCTTCCTCGGGCGCCTCTCCGTAGAGCTCGCGGACTTGCGCGCGCGCCTCTTCGGTCGCGCGATTGGCGAGCGTCTTGCGCTCTTCGTTCTTGGCCTCGACCTCTTGGAGTAAGCTCCATGCCTCTTTTGGGGTCTTCGCGCTGAGGAATCGCAGCGTGAGGTCGGCAACGCCCAATCGACCGGGTGCGTTGAGCCGAGGCGAAAAGCGAAAGGCGACGTCACGGCCGGTGAGCTGCGCCGACTCCGGAATCTTGGCCGCTTGCCTCAGAGCGACGAGGGCCGGTCGCGTGTTGGGCACGCCGATCTTCTTCAAGCCCGCCCGGACCAGGCGCCGGTTGTCCTCGGTCAATGGGGCGAGGTCGGCAATCGTACCGATCGCCACCAAGTCGAGCCACGCGCGGAGGTCGAGCTCAGAGCCGAGCTCCGACCGGAGAGCGGCCCCCAACGAAAAGGCGAGGCCCGCGCTGCAAAGGCCCTTGTACGCGAAGCCGCAGTCGGGACGGTGCGGGTTGAGAAAAGCAAACGCCGGCAGGGCTTGTGCCGGCACGAGGTGATGGTCGACGACGATGACGTCGATGCCCAGGGCCATGGCTTTCGCGATCCGCTCGTGATCGCTAGAGCCGCAGTCGCAGGTCACCAGCAAGCCAGGGCGCTCGGCCAAGCATCGATCGAGACCCTGATCGCTCAGGCCGTATCCACCTCGAAAGCGGTCGGCGATGAGGGTTCGCACCTCGCCTCCGAGGGCGGCGATCACCTCGCTGAGAATCACCGCTGACGTCGTGCCGTCTACGTCGTAGTCGCCGAACACCACGATTCGCTCTTTGGCGCGGATTGCGCGCGCGATGCGCTCCGACGCCAGCGCACGGTCCAACATCGGCTCTGGGGAGCTCAAGCCACGGAGCGTGGAATCGAGGAAGGGGCGCGCCGCATCGGCATCCCGCAGACCCCGATTCAGAAGTACTTGAGCGGCCGTGAGGCCCAAGCCGCAGGCGTCGGCAAGCATGCCGGCCGCCCGTTCATCGGAAGGCCGCACGCGATACCGATCCACGGAGCTAGCTCCGCGCGCGACTGAAGAGACGTCGATCCATCAGCTCCGTGATCGGCGCTGCAATGAAGATCGAGGACAACGTACCGACGATGATGCCGATGCCCAACGCGAAAGCGATGTCTTGGATGACGCCGGTCCCGAGGAAGAAGAAGGCGGAGACCGACAAGAGCGTCGTGAGAGAGGTGACGATCGTACGGGACAACATCTGCGAGGTGCTGATGTTGATCAGCTCGCGGAGGCTCTTGTCTCGGACGCGCACCATGTTTTCACGGATCCTGTCGAACACGACGATGGTATCGTTGATCGAATAACCCATGATTGTGAGAAGCGCGGCGACCGTGGTGAGGTTCACTTCTTTCTGCAGAAGCACGTAGATGCCGAGTGTGATCAGCGCATCGTGGAGCATGGCGATGACGCCGCCCGGGGCGAATCTCAGGTCGAAACGGAACGCCACGTACAACATGATGAACGCGATGGCGTACAGCAGTGACTGAATGGCCGCGTCGCGGAGCTGCTCGCCCGCCTTCGGTCCGACCCACTCGACGCGCAGAGCGCCGTCCGGAGCGCGCTCGCCAAACCGTTCCTGAAGCTGCTTCATCAGCTCATCGGCAACACCGACGAGGTGGGCCTCGTAGCGGGGGTCGCGGCTGCCTGTGAGCGCGTTGATGGAGCGCACGTGTGCGCCGCCCGCTTCGAGCGCTTCCCGGAGCTGCTGCTCGTGGACAGGACCCGAGACGCGGAGGGTAATCTTATCGCCACCGGGCGAGACCTTCATCTCACGCAGGACGGTGTCACCGAGCGCTGCCTCGGTGCTCGCACGAATCTGCTCGACCCGCTCTTCGGGCAGGGACGAGACCTCGCGAACACGGATGATGTACTCGTTGGCCTTGTCCTCGACGCTGATCACGTCGGGACGCGCATAGCCCGCATCTTCGAGGGCTTCACGGACCTCGCCGGAGGAGACGTCCCCTTGAAAAACCAGTTGAACCTCGGTGCCGCCGGCGAAATCGATGCCGTAGTTGGGCCCCGGGTACACGAGCGAGACCAGGCTCAGCAGAGCCATGAGACCGAGGACGGCCATCACCGGCGCTCGGTACTTCATGAAATCGATGTAGGTGCCGGGTTTAATGAATTCCATGTCAACCCACCCGCAGTCGCTGCACGCGCAAGCCGCGTACGAGCCAGTCAAAGAGCACCTTCGAACAGAAGGTGCCGGTGAAGAGCGAGGTCCCGATGCCGATCAACAGCATCGTGGCGAACCCCTTGATGGGCCCTGTGCCGAACTGCCAAAGGACGATGCCGGCAATCGCTGTGGTGAGCTGGCTGTCGAAGACCGAAGAATAGGCCCGCGCGTAACCCTGCTCCACTGCAGAGCGGGGAGATTTCCCAAGCCTCAGCTCTTCCCGGATGCGTTCGGTGATGAGCACGTTCGCGTCGACCGCCATGCCGACGGTCAGCGCGATGGCCGCGACACCGGGCAGCGTGAGCGTCGCACCGATGCCGGACATGGTTCCAAGCAGCAGCTGTAAGTTCAACAAGACCATCGCATTCGCGACCAGGCCGGCGACTTGGTAGTAGAACGCCATGAAAATCAGGACGAGGGTGATTCCGACGAGTGCCGCAATCCCGCCTTTCCGCACGGAGTCCTGGCCGAGCGTCGGGCCGATGAGCTGCTCGTTGGCCGGGCGAAGGGGCGCCGGGAGCGCACCAGCCTGAAGCACGACGACGAGGTCCTTGGCCTCCTGGAGGAGCGTGTTGCGATCCATGTAGGCGCCAAGAGTGATGCGGCCTCGGGCGCCAATCTGACCCTGA
>JAUXFZ010000341.1 GCA_030622585.1 Myxococcales bacterium | reverse complement strand
CTCTGGGCACCGCTTGCGGCAAGGACTTTCCGCCATCGAAGCGGGCGACGAGCCGTGCCCCGACCTCCCCCACGGCGCCGAAGCCATCTTCGACGCGAACAGTTTCCGCCTCTCGGACGCCGTCGGACGAGCACAGGAGCCAAGCGCCACGGCGAAGCTCCGCGACGCGGCGGTTTCTGTGGACCGGGCGCGCGGGAAGATGCGCGATGCCGATCCGGAAAAAGCGCTCGAAATTTGGAAGGCGCTCGTTCGGGGCCGATGGTCGATGGTCGACTGGTTCGATACGGACGGCAGACGCTTCGTGCTAGCGCTTCCGAACGCGCCGCAGGTCAGGGACCCACGCGGACTGACCGAGCGCGAGAGCCAGGTGATAGCGTACGCGGTCTTGGGACAGGCCAACAAGATGATCGCGTATCGGCTGGGTCTCTCGAAGTCCCGCGTCTCCATGCTCCTACGCGGCGCGATGCGAAAACTGAACGTCCAGACGCGAGCGCAGCTGGTCCTCAAGATGCGGGACTTTCAGGCGATGCACTAGCGCTGCCCGCCTCCCTTTGTTTTCTAGCTCACGAAACCCCTAGTCTGAGGGCTGGCGCCGCTGTAAGTCGAACGCCCACCTTGTCAAACCCGGCTCAAAGCTGGTCCTCCTTGCCGTTCGTCTCCCGCTGGCATTGGATCCCAGCGGAGCCCCCATGACGGCAACGAGTTGCCGGATACCCGTCTTGGCCGGAGCATTGATCTCGCTCGTCGGCTGCTACTCCAAGAACGGAGGCCTCATCGATCTAGATGCGGGCGTTGGCGGTCTCGTTCCGATCGGACCCGGTCCCGATGGCGGCGTCGCGGGTAGCGGGGGTTCTCCGATCGGACCTCGTCCCGACGGCGGCCTCGGGGGCTCCGGCGGCGCAGGCGACGCTCCGCTCACTGGCGAATGGCAACCGCCCGTCATCATCGAAGCGCACTCGGGTGGAGGATCGGGGAACTGCACCTCCCCACCGAGGGGCACGCGTCGCGTTGCGTCGGGTAACACGAGCCTCCATAGCCGGCCAAATGTGGAGAACGCATGAGTGAGGGCGAGAAGGCCAACCGAGTTGCCATCGTCACGGGCGCATCGTCTGGAATCGGGGAGGCCACCGCGCATTGCCTGGCCAAAGAAGGCTACACCGTCGTGTTGGCCGCGCGCAGGGCAGACCTGCTCGACAGCATCGTCGCAGACATCACCGCCAACGGTGGCACGGCGCGCAGTGTGCCTACTGATCTGAGCGATGCCGAGCAAACTTCAGCGCTCGTGAGGACTACGCTGGACGCGTTTGGGCGGGTCGACGTTCTGGTGAACAACGCCGGCTACGGGCCACCCTTTGCACTCGAGCAGATGGACCGCGCCGCCATGCGTCATGTGTTCGACGTGAACCTGCTAGCGGGCATGCAGCTGATCGCGGAGCTGACGCCGACCATGCGCGAACAAGGCGGCGGACGTATCGTCAACATTAGCTCTCTGTCCCGATATGTGGGCGCCCCCCTCGCTGCGGCGTACGCGGCCACCAAGGGCGGCATGGAAGCCATGAACGCATGCATGCGTCTCGAGCTCTCTCCGTGGAACATTCAGCTGAGCGTGATCGTACCCGGGTTCGTCGACACGCCGACTTTCGAGAAGTCTCGACAGGCCGCAGAGCACCTGCGGGACGACCCGAACAACCCCTACCGGCAGTTGATGTCTGATCTCGACGCCTTTGCCACCGACCAGCTAAAGAGTGCCGTTCCTCCAGAGGATGTCGGCAAAGCGGTGGTCAAAGCGGTGACCGCGCACTCGCCGAAAACCCGATACTTCGTCCCCAGGTCGGCGCGGACGGCGGTGCGAATGTTCGGCTCGCTGCCCGATCGCTTCTCGGATCGGCTCTTGCTCAAGATGTACAAGTGGGGACCGTGGGCATGAGGTCGTGGCAGTCGACCTCGACCGGGGTGGACGGTGCGGAGCAGCGCGGGATGGCCGCACTCGACGACTAAGCCGCGGACTCGCCGCCTTGTGAGCCCATCGGATCGCCCAGCGGCCCGAGCTTCTGCGCGAGTCCCGCCGTGCTCTTCACGCCCAGCTTGTGCATGGCGGACTTGAGCAAGCCGGACACGCGCGCCGGCGAAAGACCCAGTCGATAGGCGATGAGCTTGCTCGTGTCGCCTCTCACGATGTAGCTCACCACCTGGCACTCCTGCTCGGTCAGCCCGCGCGGGTCGCCAACCCCCGGGGAGTTGGGCATTGCAAGCACGAAACGCCGGCCGTCGGTGTCGAACCAGTCGACGATGCTCCAGCGACCGCCGACCAACGCCGTCCAAATGTCGAGGGCGCGCTGCGGGTCGGTTGCACGCAGCTGACCGCGCGATCTGTCGACGCTGCGTGCAGCCCTGCGCAGAACGTCACCCGCATTGGCTTCCGTGGCCGGTCCGACGGAGTCGACGATACGGAATCCGCTGACATCGAGCACGGCTTCGGCCTCTAGCGGAAGACCCGTTGGCTCCGGCTGCGAGGCGGCTCCCATCGCAGAGAGGGCGCGACGCAGGCGGTAGCCGGAGGCGACATGCGCACCAAGCATCTTCCAACGCTCCCGAGACCGGGGCGCGAGCTTCGTCGCCGTGGGCAGTGGAGCAATGATGCGCACGCCGACGCCGCTCGGGTCGATGGCGTGCATGCCGAGCAGGTCAGGGTAGCCGATGAGTCGAAGAACTTCCGCCGCCTCCACGGGGAAGTCCTTGGCGGCCTCCGTCCAAGTACTCGCAAACCCATCGATGTTCGTCGCTGCCTGGAGCTCCGGGGATGCGGCGCCCACCGCCGCCGCCACCCGGTCCGGGAAATCGGGCGGAAGCGACCTCATGTGCAGCTCTCCGGTCAGCAGTCGTGCACCCTCGCCCTGGGGCGTCATGGCGAACTCATCCGCCGCAACCCCGAGGCCGTGATCCAGCACCGGCGCTCCGACATCGAGCAAATTGGGAAGCCATTCTGAATCTGGCTTCTCGAGGTCGTAAGCCGCCTCGATGAGATCGATCGCATGTGCCGTGACGTGATCCAAGGTGCCCAAGGATCATGTCAGAGCCGGCGACCCCCCTCTATACGTAATTGTTCACGTTGGGCAGAGATGGTACCAATCCGTCATGCGCGGGCTCGCGATCATCTGCATCCTAGGAGCGCTCGGGAGCTGCAAAGAGGACGTGTACTTCATACCGGGAACGGGGACGTTGCCGGACTGCAACGACACTCCGGCCACCAACCTCGATGGGACCCTCTGGTTCGACCAGGGAACCGTGCTGACGTACGCGGCCGCCGCAGGCGACGCCCCGGCGCAGATGAGCGGCACTCTGGTGGTCCAAGGTAGCTGCAGAGCCGAGTATCAGGTTACCTTCGGCCGGGTGAACGACCCCTCCGCGCGCTAGTTGCCGGACGAGGAGTCCAATGTCTCCTGGAGCACACGCAGCAGGTCCACGTAGCTCACGATTCCGAGTAGGTCACCAGTGTCGAGGTCGGCGACGGGGACCGCACCGACCCGATGCAGAAGCATTAGCTCCGTCACTTCTCCGATACCAGCCTCGGGTTCGACCTTGACCGGACTGGTCTTCATGAAGTTGCCAACGGTCGCGGAGCCCGCGGCCTCGACAGCGTCAATCGCATTGTCTTCGGACGGCCCCGAGAAAACACGAAGATCGCGGTCGCTGATGATGCCGACGAGCTCTCGACCGCGGACCACCGGCAGGTGCCGAACATCCAGCTCATACAGCAACCCGAGAGCCTCGGATACCGACATGAGCTCGGTCGCCGTCACGGGGTTCTCTGTCATGATGTCTTTTACACGCACAGGTTTCTCCTTTCTAAGTCGTCCGCTACGAAGCTAGAACATGGGGAACGGCAGAGTTGGCTCCACAGCATCGAAGTTCTGGATGATCTTCAATGTGGTAACCACCCCGATTAGCGAACAAAGGTTTGCTGCCACGAGGGTCCACCCCAGGAGACGCAGTCGCCGGACGGTTGGCTGGAGGATCGCCATCGCGAGCACCACGACTGCGACCGGCACCGCCGCGGCGAGGACCCAAAGGCCGACTCGAGATCCGTAAGGCGCTGCCACGCCCACGACGATAACCGTGAGGCTCACCAAGATCAGCAGCAAACGCTTGAAACGCACAAGAGCGAGAGCTTCGTCGGACTTGGCCTTGG
>JAUXFZ010000263.1 GCA_030622585.1 Myxococcales bacterium | reverse complement strand
TCGAAGAGGGTATCGCCTTCGTGATCCGGAGAGACGACGACGAACCCGTGCGAGGCGAGGCGCTCCATCACGGCGTGCGCAGACCATCGCGTGCAGGTGTAGCAATGCGAGTAGAGGACCACCGGATACTCCCCTGCGATGGCGGAAGCGTCCCGGGTAGCGTTGGTGGTAGTGGCGACGCATTCCGCGGGGCTGTCGTCGAGTAGCGGAGAGAGCGCTGCGCGCCGATCGGTGTCGGTCTCGAAGTCGATCACGTCAGACGCGGCGCCTGAGGCGGCGATGGGATACCAAACTTCGACTGGAAGGGTTCGCCCACGGCTGCTGTCGGTCAGACTGGTCGTCGCGACGCCGACCGACGCAGGCCCGGGCGCGCTGTAGTCCGGTGTTCCGTCGCTTCCGCCACCGCCGCCCGACCCGCCGGCACCGGCCATGCCCCCCGTGCCGCTGCTTGCATCGCTACCGCAAGCGCTCAGCGCCAGCGCACACAGGACACATCCGATTCGAATCACGAGCGTTCTACACATGGTCGAGCGGTCTACCCGCTAACGCGGGCGAGCGCCAGCGTGGATCTGCATCGGCCGCGCGCTTAGCCGTTGGAAGAGTTGTTGAAGCTGAGTCGCGGTAGCCTCTATCATTGCGTTGGTTGGGCAGTAGCGGAGGGAGACAGTCATGAAGCAGGTCGTGCTGAGCATTCTTGGGTTCGTGTTGGTGACGGGGGCTTCGTTCGGCGGCGTCGCCGCTCAAGATCAGATTGTCACCGATACGCCGTCCGCGTCATCGACACCGGCGGGCGAGGCGCCTGTAGTGGAGGCGCCTCCAGGCGATGCGGCTCCTCTGCAAAAATCGTATGAAGAATATAAACGCGACACGCTCGAGAAGAGCGCTCTCCGCTCGCGCAACGCGCTCATCGGTACGGCGGCCGCAACCGTCGTCGGGACGGCGCTGGTGTTCCCTGCCCTCGCGAACCAATGCTTTAGATTCAACGTCACAGGGACCAACAACATTCGATGCACCAAGGGCGGCAAGGCGATGCTGGGCATCGGTTGGCCACTGTTCTTCGGTGGGATGACGGGCGTGGTGGTCACCGCGATCATGTTCGGTGTACGGAAGGGTAAGTTGCGCCGCCTCGATGACCGAATGGCTTACGAGAAGGCGCGCGCCGTTCGCTGGGATCCGGTGGGCTCTCGCTTCGTTTTCTAGAAACTTCGTGTTCTAGAAATTGGCCTGCGGGCTCTTTCGTCCCATATTGATGGGCATGAGCTTTTTCTTATGGGGTCGAGGACAGTGACGCGCGCCGCGGTCGCGATCGGGGTGCTGGCGGTCGTCGGGCTTGGTGCATGTGGGGACGACGCGCCGCCGCCCCCGCGCACGGACCTTCCGTACCTTCTCTATTGCGACATCGCTGCCGATGATTGCCAGCGTCGCATCTATGACTCCGTAGCGACGATGCTCGGCGCGGACGGCTCTGACCCGCCCGCGATTCGAACGATTTCGGTCGAACAGCACGCCGACGAGGTGCGCAGCGGCCTCAACCTGGAAGACCTCACGGGCGAGGACGCGGAAACGCGCGGCCTTCGCCTAATGGCTTTCATACCGGAGGCGTCCGACAGCGTTACCGAGACGCAAGCCGAGTACTGGATCAACCAGATCGCCGCGTACTATAGCCGCCGCAATCACGCGATCACGGTCATCGATCGCGACTACGAGGAGGTGAACGCGCAGGCCCTGTTGGCGCACGAGTTCACGCACGCGATTCAAAACGTTCAGTTCAGCCTGGACGCGGTCGGCGCCGATGCCGACACCGAGGACGGCGTCATGGGAGTCCGCGGCGTGATCGAGGGCGACGCGACGCACAGCTCGTTTGCCTGGGCGTATCGCGAGTTGGGATACCTACCCGAAGAGATCGACTGGGACGCGATTCACGATGAGAGAACCGAAGGCGCACGGGGGAGGGCGGCAGACCCCGAGGTCGCGTTGATCGATTCGGCTTCGAGCTTTCCCTACTCGTACGGGTTTGATTTCATGAGCGCGGTGACGTTGGCTAACGGACTCGATGGCCGCGCGGCAGCGTTCGGTGCACCACCCGCGACCGCGATCGAGGTGATGGCGGGCTACGAAGCGGTGCTCGGCGCGTTCGACTTCCCCGAGGCCGCGCATCCGTCTCCGCTCGAGGGGCACGCAGTCGAGGTCGAGAACCGGTTCGGCGCTTGGTATGTGTATGGCTTTCTGCGGCGTCGCGGCATGTCGGATCACGCGGCTTGGATGACGTCGATGAGCTGGCTCGGCGATGAGCTCGCGATCTACGATGATGGCGTCGATGTGGTGGCGACCTGGCGGGTTCGTTTCGACCATGCCTTGAACGCCAGCGTCCTCCGCGACCAAGTGAACGCCGACGATCGCGCGGTCGCTTGGTCGGCGGTTCTTCATGAATCAGACGTGTTTGTCTTTGCCGCCGAGACCGACGAGACGCTGCTCGCGTGGGCTGCGCAGCCCCTCGATGTGGTGACGGCTTCGCTGATACCCAAGAGCGGGCGACGTAGGGGAGGGGCCGTCTCGGCAGGTAACTGCATGCAATCACGCAGTTTTTCCCTGCCAAACCCTCCTCCTCTATTGCACTAGCAATAAAATATGGTTATTCTTGCTCTTGAAAGGAGCTGGAATGCCTGTCGCAGCCTCGCGCGTCCCCGATGAAGCCACCGTGGTGAGCAAGGCGCTGCTCCGCGCGGCCGAGGAGCTCGGGCTGACATCCACCGAGCTCGCGGAGATCATCGGCACCAGCGAATCGACGTTGTCTCGGGTTCGCAACCGCAAGCGCGGACCGATTCCGCTTGGCAGTAAGGAAGGGGAGCTAGCGCTCTTGTTCCTGCGCCTGTTCCGAAGCCTCGACGCGCTGGTGGGCGGCAATGCGTCGCATGCCAAGGCGTGGCTCCGTGCCGAGAACCACCATGTCGGGGGAGTTCCACTTCGGCGCATGAAGAAGATCGAGGGGTTGGTGGATGTCGTCGAGTATCTGGACGCAATGCGCGGAACGATTTGAGGCGCAGCGGCTTTCCGGTCGAGCGTGGCGTGCGGTCGAGTCGCAGCATGTGACTTCGACACGGAAGCTGGTCGACTCCGACGACGAGCAGCAGGTGCTCGAGGCGCTGATCGACACGGCGAAGCCTCCGTGGCCTTCGGGACGTCGCTTCGTCGGGCTTCACTACCTTCTTGCGACGCCGTTTCGGCATCCGCCGCTTCGCTACGGATCGCGTTTTGGGACGCGCCGCGAGCGGGGAATTTTCTACTGTGCCGAGGAGCAAGCCACGGTGTTCGCTGAGAAGGCGTACTACGTGCTGCTGTTTCTAGAAGGCACGGAGGCGAAGCTCGAACCGCTGACGCGACCGCTCACGGTCTTTCAGGTTCGTATCTCGACGAACAAGGGTGTGGACTTGTCACGGGCGCCGTTCGACGCGCATGTGGAGCGCGTTTCATCGCCCAGCAGTTATCGCGATTCGCAGCCGCTCGGGGTCGCGATGCGTGACGCGGGTATCGCGGCTTTCCGATTCGTCTCAGCGCGTGATCCCGAAGCTGGCGCAAACCTCGGGCTGTTCGAGCCGGTATTCAGTACGAAGAAGCCGACGAACGCAGAGCAATGGATCTGTACGGCGACCCTCGCCCGCGTGGAGCTCAAGCCCGGGCCGGCCGTGATGCGGGCTAGAACGAGCTTCATGCGCGAGGTGTTCGAGATCGGCGGTAGGCTCCCGATGCCTGGTGTCGGCGCGTGAACCGTTGACCCAGCGGGCGTCGCAAGGTACCAAACACCCGGTGCCGGGCTGGCCGGTGCGACGATCACGGAGAGTTTGATGAGAGCGAGTGTCTTGGCTTTAGTTTTGGGCGCGCTCGTCGCGCTCGTGGGTTGTGGTAGCGATAGCGACAGCGGGGCTGGCGGCTCTGGCGGCTCTGGGGGGTCGGGTGGTTCCGGTGGCTCAGGCGGGGCTGGTGGTTCCGACGGTTTTGACGAGCTCTACGAGCAGGGGCTCACGAAGTACGTCGACGCATTCGCTCCCGAGGGGGAACCCGCGTTCGACGAAGAGAACGGCATCAACACGTTCCAGTTTGCCGTTCCTGACGATGCTTCGGCCGAGCCGCGCGGTCCGCTGTGTCTGCGAGGCACCGAGTACACCGTCGACACCCGCGAGGGCAGCTCGGACGCTCTAATGATTTTTTTGCAAGGTGGCGGAGCCTGCTGGGAAGGCTTCTGTTCGGCATTCGAAGAGACGAATTTTCTGCGGGACGTGAGCGGGGGGGTCTTGAACCCCGCGTTCGATGCGAACCCTGTGGCCGACTGGGACGTCGTGTACTTGCCGTACTGTGACGGTTCGGTCTTTGCCGGCGACGTGGACCGGGTGCTGCCAAACAGTGTGATCGGCGACGGCGAGCCTGGGGAGAGCATGGGCTATCAACGCGGGCTGCAAAACCTCACCGCCGCGCTCGACATCGCCGTCGCGCAGTTCCCGAATCCAAGCCGGATCCTCCTGACCGGTGTCAGTGGTGGCGGGTTCGGAACGATCACCGCAATGCCGCTCGTCCGTTACTACTATCCCGACACCGAGATCCTGCTCTTCAACGACTCGGGCGTCGGCGTGGCGAAGGAAGGCGACCCCGACTTCATCAACGAAACGCTGCTGGCCGGTTGGAACGCCGCTTCGCTCATCCCTGAATCGTGCCCCGACTGCACGAGCAACGGTCACATCACGCGCTTCATCGAGTGGCAGCTCGCCGCGGACGACAACTTCACGATGAGTGCGCTGAGCTTCAGCGCCGACACGGTGATCTCCACGTTTTTCCTGATGATCCCTCCGGCAGACTTCACCGCGTCGCTCTTGGCGGAAACCGCGCGAACGACGAG
>JAUXFZ010000100.1 GCA_030622585.1 Myxococcales bacterium | reverse complement strand
GCGGAGCAATATCCGCTCGAGGACTACTCGGAGCCCGCAGTGGCGCTGGCAGCGGTTACGACGGACGCCATCTTCCGATGCCCGGGCAAGAGCGAGGTTGCGAAGTTGGCCGCGTACACTCCAACGTACCTGTATCAGTTCGAGTACCCGGATGGACATTCGCAGATCGAAGTCGCGCTGCCGTTCATCCCCGGAGCGGAGCTGCCGAGCTACGATCTCGCCGCGTTTCACGGTGCGGACATCCCGTACGTGTTCGGCTACGACCCTCTCCTCGAGATCAACTTCGCGGATGGCTCAGCCATCCTGAACGAGTGGCAGCCCGGCACCGCCGACGAGGCGCTGTGGCAGGAGATGCTGGGCCACTTCGCTCGCTTCGCAGCGACCGGGAATCCAAGCGCCGACGCGGGTGTTCAGTGGCCCATGTACGACGAGGAAGCAGACCAGCACTTGGTCTTTGATACGACCGTGTCGGTGGCGAGCAACGCCGCCGAGAAGTGCGATTTCTGGGAAGGCGAGGACTACCTCGCGCCCGAGCTCACGAATTGAGCTCACACGCGGGGCTTAGCCGGCCGAGTCGATCTCGCGCTGGTTGTAGTCGTGCTCGTCGCGCATGCCTTCCATCGTGGTCTTGGCGACGAATTCTTCGAGCTTCTTGCGGATGAGCGGGACCTTCGCGGTGACTTCGAACTCGATGTCGTAGGTGCAGCCGGTCCCATTCGGTGGAATCGTCACGTTGGAGTCGATGGAGCCGGGCGTTTTGAGGATGTCGATATGAGCCTTGCACGTCTTCTTGTCGCCCGCGTCTCGCCACTCGCGGCGCTCGACAATCGTGTTGGTCGCGCTGAAGAGTTTCTTCGCGAAGCCCGGCAGGTCGCTGTCGATCTCCCGCGTCGACGTGATCGTCTTGGTGCCGCCCGCCTCGTCGACCTGAATGCGGATGTTTTTCTCTCCGAACGACTCGCTGCGCCGCTTGATCACATCGGGGTCCGTCACGAAGCGATAAACTGTGTCGATGTCTTGGGTGTAGTTGATGGTCAGTTTCGGCATGTCTAGCTCCCGTTGCGAAGGCGGGACACTAACAGGGGATGACAGCAAGATCGAGAACTAGGGGGCGAACACCACGTGTAAAATCACATTCGCCACGGCGAAATATACAATGAGCCCCAAGACATCGACGACTGACGCGATGAACGGCGTCGAAGACACAGCGGGATCGAGCCCCGCGCGTCGAATCAGGAGTGGCAGAAGCGAGCCAATCATCGTGCTCAGGGTGACGATGGCCAGGACGCTCGCCCCAACCGCAGTCGCAATCGCGACGGGAGCCACGGTTTCGCCGGCGAACCAGCCACCTGCGAACCCCATGAAGCCGAGCGCGACGCCGAGCGAGAGGCCGATCAGCAGCTCACGCCCCAAGACTTTCGCCCAGTCTCGGGGTGTGAGCTCTCCGACCGCCATTGCGCGGATGATCAGGGTGGCGGACTGGGAGCCGGCGTTGCCGCCCGAGGCGATAATCAATGGGATGAAGAGGACGAGCTCGAGCGTCGCCTGAAGGAAATCCTGGTTCTCGCGAATGACCGACGCTGTCAACAGCTGCGCTACGAAGAGCAGCACGAGCCACACGCCTCGCTTCCACACGAACTCGGCCCAGCCGGTCTCGAAGTACGAGTCTTCGAGGGGCACCACGCCGCCCATCTTCTGTGCGTCTTCGGTGGCCTCCTCGATCACGACGTCGACGACGTCATCGACGGTGACCACACCGAGCATGCGCGACACGCTGTCTACCACCGGCAGGGCCGCCAGGTCGTAGCGGGCGATCTCGTGGGCAACCATCTCCTGGTCGTCGAACGAGGACACCTGAAAGACGTTCTCCGTCATGATCTCGGAGAGCGCCTGCCCGGGGTCGCTCAAGATCAGGTCTCGCAGGGACACGACACCGAGCAGCTCGCCTGTAGGGCTGCAGACGTAGATGTAGTAGAGCAACTCCGCCATCTCTTCGCGTCCGAAGCGTCGCGCCGCCTCCATCGCTTCCCAGACTTTCGTCTCTGGAGGCAGAGACGCGAACTCGGTGGTCATCAGACCGCCGGCTGTTTCGGGCTCGTATTGAACGAGCTCTCGAACTTCTTCGGCAGCCTCGGGCTCTCTTCGTTCGAGCGCCGCAAGCAGGGCAGCCGCATCGCCCTCTTCAAGCTCTTGGAGAAGGTCGACGCGATCGTCTGGGTCCATCTCCCCGAGCAGCTCGACCGCCCGACCCGTGTCGATCGCGTTGAAGACGAGGACCTGCCGATGCGGGCTGAGGCGCTCCACCACGTCCGCGGCCGTCTCGGTGGCCAGCGCCCGCACCAGGGCGACCGCCTCCTTCGCCGATAGGTCTTCGAGCAGCTCGGCAATGTCTTCGGGATGGAACTCGGAAACCGCCTCACGAACGGCTTCGGGGCCGATCGCGATTGCGTCTTGGAGGTCCGGTCCTATGAGACGTGCCAACCGCATCGCCGCCGAGTCTGGCGCATGCCGCGAGCCGCCGCAGCAAAAATCTGGTCTATGCGGGGTCTTGCTTCGCCCTAAAGCGAATGTTGAGCAGCATGATCTGGGCAACCACGCCCGCAAGCCCGTTGAACCAGCCTTGGATGTCCCCGTCCGGCGCTCCTTCGATCTTTTCGTACATCTCCTGCGTGCTCTTCGCGATCAAGAACAGCCCGCCTCCGAGCAAGATGAGGTCGCGTCCCGAAAAAGTATGCTCCAGGATCTCAAACAGGGGATCGGTCAACTGCATCACCCAGTTGATCGTCATCAGCAGCGCGATGCGCGTAACCATCGCCCCAAGCAGGCCCAGGCGATACGCGATTGCCTGCTTCTCGACCGGAAGGCGTGATGCTAGGATTGCGATGAAGACGATGTTGTCGATGCCGAGCACGATCTCGAGCAACGTCAGAGTGGCCAGCGCGATCCACGCGTCTGGATTGGTGAGCAGCTCGAGCATATCGCAGGCTGTTTTTAGCGTGACTCACCGGTGCGTCGCAAACTCCGCGGCGGCTCGAGCCGCTCGGCGGCCTCGCACTCAGGCGATATCGCATGGTCTTGCTCCGTAGTTGCGGGCCTTTGGCGGGGTCGCTAACCTGATCGCGTGGGACTGGGGACAAAGATGAGTCGGTTCGTGTGCGTGCTGCTGCCGGTGTTGGCGCTGTCGTGTGCGGAGAGTGGTGGTCCGGTGTCGGTGGATGCGGAGTGGAACCTCACCTGTCCGGCCGCTGGGGGCGTGGGTTGCGGGTCGCTGGCGGAGGAGACTTGTCTTGGCGTGGTTGGACAACGCGCGATCGTGGGCGAGCATCGACAGCTGGCATGCACCGGCGACCCGATCATCGCCATCTGCGAGGCGGTCGAGGGGCCTGACGGCACGAGGATCGTGTCACTCGAAGCGGACGTGGGCGGCAAATTCGCTTTCGAGCTCCGGGGCGCCACCATCGACACGGGCGAGGGCGACGTCGAGCAAACGGGATGCAACGTCAGGATCATCGAAGACCAGTTGTCCTATGACATCGGCGCCTGCGGAACCGAGCCCCCGTCGATGGAGCAACCTTGCCAGCTCTCCAATGTTTCAGTCGAAGGCGGTGACGTCGTTTTCGACATCCAATGTGACTCACTATTGAGCAGCACCACCGGGCTTGCGTTCAACGTGGGCGCCGTCGGCGGTGGACCGACGACGATCCGGTTCGCCAACTGCCTTGGTTTCTAGAGCGACCTCTGGGAGTGGTCTTCGCCGTCGAAGCGAAGAGCTGTTGGCTTCTCGTCGACGATCGTGTGGATTTCGACCGGGCGCGTCCACACCCGGGAAAGCGCCTTCACGACCTCCCTGGCCCAGTCCAAGCGTAGGTCGGCGCCCTGGTGCGTGTGCTGAAGGAGGAGCTCCGAGCGATTCCCGTGGTTCGCGTCGACGACGGAGATGATGGGGCTCCCCGCGTTGGTCAGGCTCGTGAGCAATTGGTTCTTGACCTCCTGGAACGTGCGGCTCTCGATCTCCCAGCGATCGTTGCGCTGGTTGTACCCGAATGAATACATCTTCTGATCGAACACGAAGTCCTCGGTGAGGTACTCGTCGATGAACGTCACGTCGTTGTACAGAGCGCGTACTTCGAAGATCTTCTCGCGACCGAGCCCCGTGCGGCGGTCCCAGTGCCGGCGGAGCTCCCAGTCTTCGCAGTCGTCCCATTCTTTGCCGAATTGTCCCCGGTTCCAGCGATCCTCGATGTGCCGGAAGAGCTCGATTCCCAGCTTGTAGGGGTTGAGTTGCCCGGGCGACGTCGCGAGCACACTTGCGCAACGGTCCGCGTAGTCGACGATCTCGCTCGCATCGCAGATCTTCTCCGTCATGAGCCGCGAGTGCCAGTAGCTCGCCCAGCCCTCGTTCATGATCTTGGTCTGCATTTGCGGAAGGAAGTAGTACGCCTCCGTACGAATGACGGCGAGGCACTCTCGCTCCCACCGCTGGAGCGGTGCGTTGTCGAGCAAGAACCCGAGCACGTCGCGCTGAGGTTCGGTCGGGAAACGTTGAGCCTGCTCCGCTTCTTCGGCGAGCTTCTTCTTCTGAGAATCCACGAACTCCTCGGGATTGATGAACGACTCCATGTACTCCCGGTCGACTCGCAGGAGAGGAACCTCTTGTGGTTCGGGAGGCTCTTCTTCCTCGAAGGTGCTCGGCGAGCTCTCTTTCGGCAAGAAGGGCTTCTGCGGGTCGATCAGATTCTCGAGGCTCAAGCAGGCGTCGATGAACTGCTCGATGGTTTCGAGCCCGATACGATTCGCCCATTTTCGAATGGTCGCTCCGTGGTTGGCCATCGTGTCAATCCACTTGCGAACGTCGTCTCCGGTTCGCTGGTCGCGTCCCTGGCTGGTCATCTTGAAGCAGAAGTTGTTCTTGAAAAAATCGACGTGTGCGTACACGTGCGCCATCACGAGCTTCTGATCGACCAAACTGTTGCCCTCTAGCAAGTACGCGATGGACGGGTTGTTGTTGATCACCAGTTCGTAGATCTTCGAGAGCCCGTACTCGTGGCTCTTGCTCAGTCGCTCGTATTCCATTCCCCAGCGCCAATGCGGGTACCGCGTAGGAAAGCCGCCGTAGGCGGCAACTTCGTTCATCTGGTCGTAGCTCAGGACTTCGAAGACCGTGGGGAAGATGTCGAGCCCGACGCCACGCACGAACTCTTCGATTCGCTTCTGTTCGTCGCGGAGGTAGTTCGGAAGAGCGGTGTTCAGGGCGAACTGGGCCATTCGCTACCTGCCTTCCCCGAGGAACTCTCGAATCGACTCGACGATCGCTTCACGGTCGTTGATCTCACTCGTGATCAACCGTTCATGGTCCGAGAAGTGTTCCTTGAGGTCCTTGATGAACTGGCCGGAGCCGTACGGGCTATCCACCTGGCCGTAACAAAACACGTTGGATGCGGGGAGAAGAAGCTTCTTGAGGATGTCGTCACACAGCAACGTGTCGTCCACGCTCCAGTTGTCGCCGTCGGAAAAATGAAAAGGGTAGATGTTCCACTGCGACGCAGGATAGTCGCGCTCGATGATCTCGGCAGTGAGGCGGTATGCCGAGGAGATCATCGTCCCGCCGGACTCTCGCGTCCTGAAGAACGTGTCGCGATCGACCTCTCGCGCCGCAGCGTCGTGAATGATGAAGCGCGTTTCGATCCCCTTGTATTGCTTGCGTAGCCAGGTGTCGATCCAGAACGACTCGATGCGTACGATCTCCTTCTGCTCGTCACCCATCGAACCGGACACATCCATCATGTAGATGATGACGGCGTTGGCGACAGGCTCTTCTTCCGTTTTCCACGACTTGTACCGCATGTCGTCGCGCGTTGGGATGATCACCGGCCGCTTCGGGTCGTACGTACCGAGAGCGATCTGACGGCGCAACGCGCTTCGGAAGGTTCGCCTGAAGTGGCGCAACGAGTTCGGACCCACGTTGCGAACGCCGACGTAGCGATCCTTCTTGTCGAGGATGGCGCTCTTGCCCTTGTTCTCGATGTTGGGTAGTGCGAGCTCCTCCCCGAGGATATCTGCCAGCTCGTCGAGCGTGAGCTCCACCTCGAGCGGATGATCACCCGCTTGGTCGCCGGCCTTCCCCTGGCCGGCACCGTCTTGCGGGCTTCCGGATAAGGGATCGCCTGGATCGCCGTCCCCCTGAGCCACACCACCCTGCTGCTTGTCGCCAAAACGCAACTTCGGGATGTCGATGTGAGGGATCGGGATCGACACGATGTCTTTGCCTTGCCTGCCGAGGAGCTCCCCTTTGGAGATGTACTTGCGCAGATTCTGACGAATCCGCCCGCGAACGATGTTGCGGAACCGGGAATGATCCTGGTCGATGCGCAGCGACACCCGTTACTCCTTTACGTCGCCCCTCGCGAAGATGCTGGCGACGTAGGCGAGAACATCCGTCGCCGACGCCTCGTTGTACCCGTAGTACTTGATGAGCCGGTTCTTGATGATGTCGATCCTGTCCTGCGTCTCCTTGTCGATGACGTTCGCCACGAAGCTCGACAGCTTGATCGAGTCCTTTTGGTCTTCGAAGAGCTTCATCTCGAGCGCACGGCGCAGGCGGTCGTTCGTCTCGTACGTGAACTTCTTGCCCTCGAGGGCCAGGTGCCCGATGAAGTTCATGATCTCCCGGCGGAAATCATCCTTGCGAGGGTCGGTAATGTCGATCTTCTCTTCGATCGACCGCATGAGCCGCTCGTCTGGCTCCTCATCCTTGCCGGTGTACTTGTTCTTCACCTTCTGCTTCATCAGGTAGGCGCGGATGTTGTCGATGTAATTCCCGCACAGTCGACCGATCGCGTCCTCATCGGCGCTGATCGCGCGCTGCACCTCGTTCTTGACCATCTCGTCGTACTCGGCCTTCACGACTCCGATGAGCTCGCCGTACCGCTTGCGTTGGTCGTCCGCGACGGTAAGCGATGCGCTGAGCCCCTTTTCGAGCTCGTTGAGCACCATGAACGGGTTGATGTACCCCTCGTTGCCTTCGCGCACGAGCGAGTTGCTGATCTTGTCCTGAACGTACCGGGGCGACATCCCCTCGAGGCCCTCGCGGTTCGCCTCCTTGCGAAGCTCCTTCACGTTGTCTTGCGTGTAGCCGGGCAGGATCTTGCCGTCGTAGAGCTTCAACTTCTGAAGCAGCGCCAGTTGGTGCTTCTTCGGCTCTTCGAGGCGACTCAAGACGGCCCACATCGCTGCCACCTCGAGCGTGTGTGGCGCAATGTGTTTGCCCCGCAACCGAGCGGGGCTGAAGTCCTTCTGGTAGATCTTGATCTCCTCGCTCATCTTGGTGATGTAGGGGATGTCGATCTTGATCGTACGATCGCGGAGCGCCTCCATGAACTCGTTGTTGATGAGCTTCTTGTACTCCGCTTCGTTCGTGTGGCCGATGATCACCTCGTCGATGTCGGTCTGCGCGAACTTCTTAGGCTTGATTTTATGCTCCTGCGTCGCCCCGAGCAGGTCGTAGAGGAACGCCACATCGAGCTTCAAGACCTCGACGAATTCGACCACCCCTCGATTCGCGATGTTGAACTCGCCGTCGAAATTGAAGGCACGCGGATCCGAATCGGATCCGTATTCCGCGATTTTTCGATAGTTGATGTCGCCGGTGAGCTCGGTCGAGTCCTGGTTCTTCTCGTCCTTGGGCTGGAACGTGCCGATGCCGATGCGATCTTGCTCGCTCAATACCAAGCGTTTCACCCTGACGTGATTGC
>JAUXFZ010000528.1 GCA_030622585.1 Myxococcales bacterium | reverse complement strand
AGGGCCGACGCCGCTACGGCGGGTACATCGTTCACATCGGCGCCGTGTTCATGTACATCGGCTTCACGGGCGCAGCGTACGATGTCGAGCAGGAAAGCGCGCTGCGCCCTGGCGAGACGATGTCGATCGGCAGGCACACCGTGCGCTACGACCAGCCCCGCATGGAGACCGATCCCAGCAAGCGGATGATCTTCACGGACATGACGCTCTTGGATGAGTCCGGCAATGAAGATGGGCAGGTCGCGCCGGCCAAGTTCATTTATCGAACGCATCCGCAGATGCCGACGACCGAGGTGGCGATTCGCAGCCGCCCCGCCGAGGACATCTACGTGATCATGAGCACGGTCGATCCGTCCACCCGTCGTGGCACGTTTCGGATCATCATTCGTCCGCTCGTAGCGTGGATCTGGTTTGGCGGAATCGTTCTCCTTCTAGGCGCGATCCTCGGCATGTGGCCGACTGGGCGCGAGCTCCTTCGCGAAGAGACGGCACGCCCGCGACGCTTCCGCTTCTCTCCGGCCGTTGCCATCGTCGCGGTGGCGATCGTCGTCGCGACGATGATGGCGTGGGTCGGTGTGGCCTCTGCGCAAAACGATAGCAGTAGCTCGCTTCATGCGGGCTCTGTCGTCATCAACGATCCGGTCGAGCGGCAATTGTTCGGCCGCTTGCTGTGCCAGTGCGGCGATTGCGCGCGTCTGCCGCTCGACACTTGCGCGTGCGGCTGGGCCGATGACAAACGCGTGGAGATTCGTGAGCTCCTCGCGGCAGGTGAGGAGCCCGCCAAGATTCAAGCGTCGTTCCGGGCTCAGTACGGCGCCAAGGCGCTAGCAATCCCGTCCGACGAAGGGCTCGACCGCGCACTTTGGGCGGTGCCAGTGGGGGCCATGGTGCTCGCGGTGGGCTTCATCGTCATGATGGGGCGTCGATGGCAGCGACGCGGGGCAGCCACGTCGGCGACTGCAATCGCCACCGCCGACGAGCAGCTCGCCTACGACTCCCGTCTCGACGAAGAGCTCGACCGTTTGGAGGAGAGCTGATGCGCGAGCTCCTCCCATGGCTGTTCGTCACCGTGGCTTCGGCCGCGATGGTCGCCGGCCTGGCCAGCCTGTGGCTCAGTCTGAGCCTGGCTCTTTCGAACGAAGTTTTGGGGGGTGCCCGTGCGCAACTCGTCACCGATGCGCGCCGCGCGTTGCTGACCGAGAAGGAAGGGCTACTCCAAGAGATTCGTGACATCTCATTTGAGCACGATGCAGGCAAGCTCTCCGACCCGGATTTCGAGGAGCTGAACGCAAAGCTCCGCGCCCAGGCCCGCCATGTTCTTCACGCGCTTGACGAGGGTACCGAAGCATTCCGGGATGAAGCCGAGGCCCTGATCGCCGCACGGCTCACGGACGAAATCTAGTGCGGATTGCAGTGCTCATTGCCCTTGTCATGTGGGCGCCTTCGATCGCGTCTGCTCAGCAAGACCAAGCCGTCGTGAACCGTGTTCTCGGCAACGTGGCCGAGCTCGTGACTTCGGCCGTCGACGCGGAGCTTGCTCCGGGGACGATTGCCGTCGAGGTCGTCGATGCCACAGGCAACAGCGTCCCGAAGCAAGCCGTCCGCCTCGGAGTGATGGAACAATCCGGTGGTCGCGAAAGCAAAGCATGCGTCACCGACGAAAACGGCACGTGTTCCTTTGCCGACCTCCGGACCGACGCCAAGCATTCCTACCGGGTGAACGTTCCGTATGAGGGCGCCCGCTACAGCTCGACGCCGTTTCGACTCGATGCCGCGAACGGTCAGCGGGTTCGTGTGGTCCGCCTTCCTACGACGACAGACACCCGGCGCGTCTTCCAGGTCCTCGGTCGCACGATGATCGAGTTTCGGGACGACAGGGCGCACATCACTCAGGAGGCGCGACTCACGAACCTCGGCGAAGCGACGTACGTGTTCCCCGAGGGCGGCATGTCGATCCAACTGCCCCAGGGCTTCAAGGCGTTTGATTCGAGGGCGGTCATGACCGATCAGCGCCTTGCGGCGACGGATGACGGGTTCGACGTTGGCGGTTCCATTCCGCCCGGCCGGGTCGACCTGATGTGGACCTACGACATCCCGATTGGCGGAAACTCGCTCTCGCTCCAGCAGCCTGTTCCTTTCGCCACGATGGAGTATCAGGTCGTGAGCGACTACGTCGATGGCATGACCCTCGAGGTCGAGGGCTTTCAGGTCGCGCGGGTACACGAGGGCGCCGATCGGCGCTATTTGGTAGCGGGCCTGATGCGGCGTCCCGGCGACGCACCCGTCGATCTCTTACGGATTCACATTCGTGGCATCCCTGGTGGTGGCCCGCTGCCCTATATCGCGGCCGCGATCGCACTGATCTTCGTAATTTGGGGCGTGTGGCTGCTTTTTCGTCCCTTGGATCAAACCGCGATTCTGGCGAAGGTCCGCGACGATCGTCGCGCAGAGCTGTTGAACGAGATCGCCTCGTTGGAAGGCCAACGTAAGTCCGAGGCGATCGGGCCTAGTTATTATGAGCACCGTCGGCGGGAACTGACCGATGAGCTAGCAATCGTGCTTCGCATGCAAAGCGAGGCCACGGGCCATT
>JAUXFZ010000370.1 GCA_030622585.1 Myxococcales bacterium | reverse complement strand
CTCTCGAGGGCCTGGTCGAGGATCCGAATCGCCTCCGCAAAGCTTCCGAGGGGATGGATCAGGAGCTCGGCCGCGTTGAGCATGGCCTCGAGGTAGTGCTCGTCGAGGTCGATGGCTTGACGATAGGACTCGAGCGCCATGTCGAGGTTGCCGTTGGCGGCGTGGATGTACCCGATGAGATTGTGCGCATCGGGCGAGTCGCCGTCGAGCTCCAGGGCCTGCTCGGCCGAGGCCATCGCGCCGTTCAAATCGCCCTGGGTGACCAGCTCCAGCCCCGGTCGAGATGAGCGCTCAGGCGGTCCATGAATCCTTCGTTTTGTTCCGACATCGGTTAGCCCCGAAACTTACGTGGCCGCTTTAGGACGTCAAGCCGAACCGTGCGCTATCATGCTTTTGGAATGGTTAGGCTTTTCGCGATTGTCGTAATCACAACGATCTGTTCCTGTGTGAGCGAGCCCCTCCCTGCGGGGCAGACGATCTCGGTGGGTACCGCCGATCAGGGATACCTCCATGATCCGGTCCGCCTGGCAGATCGAGGCGACGGCTATCGGCGGGTGCGGCCCCAAGAAGGCACTCGATTCGGCACGCCGACGCTGGTGGGCGCGATCGAGCGTGCGGCCCGTGGAGTCGCCGACGCTTTTCCAGGCGGCCACCCACTGCGCGTGGGCGATCTATCGACTCCCCATGGGGGCGCACATTCTCGGCATCGCACCCACCGGAGCGGGCGCGACGCGGATTTGCTGTTTTTCGCACGAGACGCAGGCGGCCTGGCCGTGCGGGGTGACGGCTGGTTGCGCTTCGATCGCCTCGGCCTCGCGACCCTGCGTGACCGGGTCTTCCGCTTCGACGAAGCGCGGAACTGGCACCTCGTACGCAGCCTAGTCATGGACGGTGAAGCACGCGTCAAGTGGCTCTTTTGCTCCAACGAGCTCAAGGCTCGCCTCCTGCGGTACGCGGCCCGCTACGAGAGCTCACCCGAAGCGGTGGTCCGAGCCACCTGGGTGCTGCACCAGCCGACGCGTGGGGACTCGCATGACGACCACTTCCACCTCCGAGTCGGGTGCGGCACCGATGAACGAAGCCTCGGGTGTAGGGAGCAAGCTCCGCATTGGCCATGGTTGAGCGACACGGCACGCAAGGAAGACGCCGGGGCCAGCGACGCGGCGAGCGACGTACACCTGCTCGGTTGGCTATTTGCCGAGCAGCGTGCGGATGAGCACCGCGATATCGTCGGGCGTGGCCTCGACGCCGCAGCGCAGCCAGCCTCGATCGTCCGTCGCTAGGTCGGTCAACTCGCTGTGTTCGTCGGTCGCGCCCCAAATCAACACATTCGAGTTCCTGGGCAGCTCGTGTGCCAAGGTGGCGATCGTCGACGGCTGGACCGAGGCCGCAACGCAGTCGATCACAACCAGAGGGCTCAGCGACGCTGTGGCCTTGAGGTTGTCGAGAAACGAGACGACATCTTCGATCTGTTGAACCGCCGCAGCGTCGCCGACCTTTCTGAGGATCGCATCGCATCGGGCGCGGTCGCGGGTGGCGACGAACACCATCGGTAGCGCGACGCCCGTGGGTTGCACCGTTGGGTACTTCGAAGTGTCGGTTTCCGGAGTATCGCTCGGATCCTTGCGCGTGACGCCTGAGTGCTGCCGATTGCGGCCGAGCTTCCGTGTTTCGTCCGGGCGCACCGTCTTGCGCGGAGGCTGCGAGCTCACCCGATCGGCGAGCGTGAGCATGGGTGCTAGATTTTGCATCACGGCGTCGCTGGTCTCGTTGCCCAGGTAGAACGTCATCGCCGTTCGAAGATGCTTGTCCGCGAAGCTGCGCAACGGTTCGCCCGACGCAGGGATCTCATGCTCTCGCGCCATGTGTAGCGCGCGATGGAGGATCTGAACGCGTACCTCCGCCGTGGCGACCGCCTCGATGGCCTCGCGCACCATCCGTGCGACCGGGGTTTCCCTCTGCATCCGATCCTCGTCCCCAGAGGCAGCATGTATCCGAGCTACCACAACATCATAATATTACCGTGATTTGGCCATTTAGCCAATCGGAGCCCGGTGGTGGCCGTTCCGGGGCCCGTGGTACATGGCGAACATGCTCGTGATGGGGGTGGACGAGAACGGTCTAGGGCCACGGCTGGGGCCTTTGGTGGCCACCTCGGTTGCCCTCCAGGTGCCCCGATATGCGCGGGCCGCCCTGTGCGAGCGAGGCCTCGCGCTGGGGCTGACCGACAGCAAGGAGACCGGCGGGTTTGGCCGCATGGGGTTTGCCGAGTCGGTCGCCTTGGCTCTGGTGAAGCGGGCGGGGGCGGGGCTGCCCGCCACGGCCGACGCCTTTCTCGATGCGGTTTCTCCCGGTTGCCGTCGACGCCTCCGTGCGTGTTGTCCCGACGCGCGGACCGCCGCCCAATGCTGGGCTGTCGATCTGCGGCTGCCTGCGTTTGGTGGTGATGCGTCCTACGGCGAAGGGCTTCTCGATCAGCTCGTGGGCCGCTCCGGCCTGCGCATCGTCGATGTCCAAAGCCGAATCGCCTGCGCCGGGGTGCTCAACGCGAAGCTCGCGGCCGGCGCGAACAAGCTCGCCGTCGACCTCGAGCTCTTCGAGGATCTGATCTGTGCTGTGCAGGCCCGTCATGGCGCCGAACTGCACGCCGTCTGCGGCATGGTCGGTGGCATTCGGGACTACGCGTCACGACTCTCGCGCTTCGAGCCGCAGCGCGTACAGTCACTCGTCGGGCGCCGCGGCCAACGCAGATACCGGGTTGAGGGAGTCGGTGAGATTCGTTTCGAGGTCGACGCCGACGCCCGCCACCTTCCGGTCGCGCTCGCTTCGATCGTCGGGAAGTATGTGCGCGAGATCTCCATGCGCCGCATCGGAGAGTTCTATCGGCGGGGCAACCCGGACCTGGATCTCGCAAGTGGGTATCACGACCCGGTGACGACACGATTCATCGACGCGACAGATGCCTCGCGCCGCCGGCTTGGCATCGCCCCCGATTGCTTCAGGCGACAGGCCTGACGGCTGTGGTAGAAGGCGCATATGTCCGACCGTGACAAAGTCCCCCGCTGGCTTCTCTGGTTCGGTGTGTCAGTCGCCGCGGGCTGGTTGCTGTACACCCTGCGCGGCGTGTTGGCGCCGGTGTTCTTTGCCTTCCTCATCGCCTACATGCTCGACCCGGTGGTCGACCGCATCGAGGCGAGCCGTCTGCTCCGCGGTAAACCCATCGCGCGTGCGGTCGGCATCGCGGTGCTCTTGCTGGGGGCGTTCGCGCTAGCCGCGGTCGCGATTCTGGTCATCATGCCGATGGTGTACGAGGAGGTGGCAAGCTTCCTGAAGAGGCTGCCGGCGCTCGTCGCGCACAGCCGAGCGGCGCTGGAGCCGATCCTCGCCGAGTACGGGCTCGAGATTCCGACCTCGGTGGGCCAAGCGCTCGAGGAGCTCCACCTCGACATGCAGTCGGTGCTCACCAAGGGCTACACGCCAGTTACTGCGGTGGTCAAATGGCTGCTCGGCGGAACGGCTTCGGCCGTGGGTGCGATCCTCGCCGCGCTGATCGTGCCTGTATTTGCGTTCTACTTGCTCTACGACTTCGATGTCATCGTGGCGAAGGTGGGCGAGCTGATCCCCCCGCGTCATCGGCCCCAAGCCAGCAGCTTCTTTCGTGACGTCGATTCGGTCCTCGGCCAGTTTTTCCGAGGTCAGTTCACGGTCATGGCAATCCTCGCCGTTCTGTACGCCGTGGGCTACGGGTCGATCGGCGTACCGCTGGCGTTGCCGATCGGGATCATGGCCGGGGTGCTTTCGTTCATTCCGTACGTCGGCAGCACACTGGCATTGGCGACTGCATTGCTGATGACAGCGCTCGACTGGCAAGGCTGGACGCAGATTCTATGGGTGCTTG
>JAUXFZ010000363.1 GCA_030622585.1 Myxococcales bacterium | reverse complement strand
TGCGTGCGATGATATTGCGACGAGAACGGAGACGAGATGATCCTGTTGAGCCTCGATATCGATGGCACCCTGGATCGTGACGCTCGCCGACGTATACGACGGTTTTCGTGCGGAGTATCGCGAACAACGCCTCTGGCTCGATCGTTGTCCCCGAGGCTGCCTCGACCACGGAACGCGGCGCCGTTTGGCTACGAACGATCGACTCGGCGGTCTCTGTGTCGGGTTTGATTGCGCCCGCGCAACCCACACACACGACCAGCAGAACTACTGCGAGCTTCATGAATCGCTGGGAAGAAACAAAGCCTTCCGATAGTACTTGAGCTCCTCGATCGACTCGAGCACGTCGTCCATCGCGCGATGGCTTCCCTTCTTCGTCGGGCGGCCAGAGTACTGCTTCGGGTACCAACGTTGCGCGAGTTCCTTGATCGTCGAGACATCGACGTTGCGGTAGTGGAGCCAGTCTTCGACCGCGGGCAGGTACCGAGCGACGAAGCGCCGATCTTGGTGAATCGAGTTGCCGGCGAGCGGCGCTTTATTTTTCTTGGTGTGTTCTCCGAGAAAAGCGAGCAGCGCTGCGGAGGCTTGGGCCTCATCGATGGTCGACTCACGGACGCGCTTGGTCAGACCCGACTGCCCGTGATGGCTCGTGTTCCATTCGTCCATCGCGTCGAGCACCGCGTCCGGCTGGTGCAGGACCACGTTCGGTCCTTCCGCGACGACATTCAGCTCGCCATCGGTAACGAGAACGGCAACCTCCAAGATGCGCTCGGTCTCGGGCTCGAGGCCCGACATCTCCATATCCATCCAAACGATAGCCGACATGCTCTGCAGCTCATTCTTAGCATGAGCTTGGCTGCGTCGCTTTCTAGAAGAGTCCTTGGGCATTGAACTCAGGCGCAACTCGCGTATAGACTGGCGTCCGAACGACGACTGCCCTAGGAATCGCCGGTGCAACCAAGCGAGCGCAAGCTAAGCCAGCTCCGCCAACTCGAAGCGGAGAGTATCCAGATCATCCGCGAGGCCGCGGCCGAGTTCGACAATCCCGTCATGATGTACTCGGTCGGGAAGGACTCCACCGTCATGCTTCGCCTAGCGGAGAAGGCGTTCGCCCCCGGCCCCCTGCCCTTCCCGTTGTTGCACGTCGACACGACCTGGAAGTTCCAGGACATGTATCGCTACCGCGATACGATCGAGGCAAATCTCCAGGGCGAGCTGATCAAGCACATCAACCAAGAAGGCGTTGCCATGGGGATGAACCCCTTCGATTTCGGCAGCAACAAATACACCACCGTCATGAAGACGGACGGGTTGAAGCAGGCGCTCACCAAGTACGAATTCGACTGCGCGTTCGGCGGAGCGCGCCGCGATGAAGAGAAGTCGCGGGCCAAGGAGCGCATTTTTTCGTTCCGCGACAGTCACCACCAGTGGGACCCGAAGAATCAGCGCCCCGAGCTCTGGAACCTCTACAACGCGAAAATCAAGAAGGGCGAAAACGTCCGTGTGTTCCCGTTGAGCAACTGGACGGAGCTCGATGTCTGGCTCTACATCTGGCTCGCGGACATCCCTGTGGTGCCGCTGTACTTCGCGAAAGACCGACCGGTGGTCGAACGCTCCGGCACTTGGATCCTCGTCGATGACGATCGCATGCGGCTCGAGCCGGGTGAAAAGCCCCAGATGAAGAAGGTGCGCTTTCGGACGCTCGGCTGCTACCCCCTGAGCGGCGCCGTGGAATCCGAGGCAGACACCGTCCCCAAAGTCATCCAGGAAATGCTCCTGAACCGCTTCTCCGAAAGGCAGGGGCGCCTCATCGACTTCGACGAAGAAGGGTCGATGGAAGTCAAAAAGCGCGAGGGCTACTTCTAGGCCCACCGCGGGGCTCTTCTAGGGAACGCCATGACAGACGATAAAGATCTGATTCGCGAGGACATCGAGGCGTACCTTGCGAAGTACCAAAAGAAGGAGCTGCTCCGATTCGTGTCGGTGGGCTCCGTCGACGACGGCAAGTCCACACTGATCGGACGCATCCTCTACGACACCGGCATGGTGTTCGAGGACCAGATGGCCGCCGTTCGGGCCGCTTCGCAGAGCGACGAGCCGGACCTGGCGCTCCTGACGGACGGCCTCAAGGCCGAGCGCGAGCAAGGGATCACCATCGACGTCGCCTACCGCTACTTCGCGACCGACAAGCGGAAGTTCATCATCGCGGACACCCCCGGCCACATCCAGTACACCCGCAACATGGTCACGGGCGCGTCGACTGCCGACGTGGCGCTGATTTTGATCGACGCGCGGCACGGGGTCCTCGAACAGTCGAGGCGTCACGCATACATCGCCTCGTTGCTCGGCATCCCGCATCTCGCGGTCTGTGTGAACAAGATGGACCTCAAGGACTATTCGCAGCAGGTCTACGAAGAGATCACCGCCGACTTCACGGAGTTCGGCAAGACGCTGCGTTTCAAAGACATTCAGTTCTTCCCGATTAGCGCCCTCGTTGGTGACAACGTCGTGAGCGACAGCGACAAAACACCTTGGTACGACGGGCCCAGCGTGCTGGGGTATCTCGAGACGGTTCCCGTGTTCGCGGATCGTAATTTGGAGGACTTCCGTTACCCGGTGCAGTACGTGATCCGGCCTGACCTAGACTACCGAGGGTTTGCGGCCGAGGTTTCCTCGGGCGTGATCGCCAAGGGCGAGGAGATCGTAGCCCTACCTTCGGGCAAGGCGTTGAAGGTCGCAGCGATCGACACCTATGATGGCGAGCTCGAAGAAGCTTGGGCGGGCCAGTCGGTCACGATTCGACTCGAAGACGAGATCGACATCAGCCGCGGCGACATGATCGTCAAGCCCGGTAACCTTCCGCGGGTCACGCGGCGTTTCGATGCGCACATCGTGTGGATGGACGAAAAACCGCTCGACACCGAAAAGGCGTACCTGGTCAAGCACACCACCCAAACGGTGCGCGCTCAAATCGACAAAATCTACTTCGACGTCGACATGAAAACCCTCGAGGAAAAACCGACCGAGGGGATCGAGCTCAACGACATCGCCAAGGTGCGCCTCAGCTGCCACCGTGCCCTCTACGTCGACGATTACCAGAAGAATCGCCAGACCGGCGCCTTCATCGTCATCGACACCCTGACCAACAACACGGTCGCCGCCGGCATGATCTCACTCGAGGGCAGCGATCAGGATCTCGACGAGGTCATGAAGGAGCTACACGCCGAGTCGGCGATGGAGCCCAAGACCTTCGTCAGTCCGAACGAGCGCATGGAGCGCTTCGGCCAGCGCGGCGCGACTATTTGGCTGACCGGCCTCCCCGGCTCCGGCCGCTGGACTCTGGCATACGCGCTCGAACGGAAGCTGTTCGACGAGGGCCGCACCGCCACCGTCGTGAACCCCGTCGGGGAGGACCTCCGTTCGATGATCTCCGCCGCGAAAGCAGTCACCGACGCGGGCCTGATCAACATCTGCGCCTTCCCGAGCCCTACGCGAAAAGACCGAGACGAGCTCGCCGCGCGAATCGGCGAGGACCGCGTCATCCAAGTCTACGTCAACACCGACGAGGCGCTGTGCAAGGAACGCCGCCCCGACGTCGACACCTCGAACTTCGAACCCCCGGAGAGCCCGGACATCACCGTCGCGCTGGACGAGGTGCGCATCGACAGGGCCGTCGAGATCATCCTCGAAGCTCTCAAAGAGCGCGGCCAGTTTGAGACATAGCCCGCTCGGCGCCACAGCAGACACGGGCGCTGGCACGGACGCCGGCACTGGCACTGGCACTGACACTGGCGCTGGCACTGGCACTGACACTGACACTGGCACTGACACTGTCCTGTGGGGCTAGTGCGCCTCGAACTGTTCGCGCTTTTCCAGGGCTTCGAGGATGAGCTCGACGGCCCTGTCGATACGCACCTCGTCCAGCGCGACGG
>JAUXFZ010000249.1 GCA_030622585.1 Myxococcales bacterium | reverse complement strand
TTCTGGTGAAACGGGAGAAACGCGGCCTTGAAGCCGCTGATGATGATCCGGTGAATGTCATCGCGGTCTAGGCCCATCTGAGTGTGGCAAAGCCAGAGCTCGCGCGACACCGTCGTGTCGGTGATCAGCCGATTGTCGGTGTTGATCGTCACCCGCAACCCGAGGTCATGGTAGAGCTTGAGCGGGTGGGTTCGAAGATCTCGCACAGCGCCGGTCTGTACGTTCGAGGACGGGCAGCACTCGAGCGCAATGCGATGGTCGTTGACGTAGTGAAGAAGGTCGCCGTCTTCGCGCAAACGGCAACCGTGACCAATGCGATGCGCGCCGCACACGTGGATCGCCTGGTGAATCGACGCGGGCCCGTACGCTTCCCCGGCATGGATCGTCACCGCGATATTGTTGTCGCGGACCAACTTGAAGGCACGAAGATGGTGTTTGGCAGGGTAATCGTACTCCGCGCCCGCCAAATCGAACGCGACCACGCCGCGGTGCTTGTAGGCCACCGCCAGCTGCGCCATTTCGAAGGACGACTCCGGCGAAATGTTCCGAATGCCACAGAGGATGACGTTGCCAACGATGCCGTGGTCCTTGTGCGCGTCCCACAGGCCCGCCAGCACGGCTTCGACGACGGTCGTGAGCCGGAGGCCCCCTCGAGTGTGGAGAATGGGTGAGTAGCGCACCTCCATGTAGCGGACGTTTTCGGCAGCGGCGTCCTCGCTGAGCTCGTAGGCGACCCGGTACAGCGCTTCGGCGGTCTGCAAGACCTCGAGTGTCGTCTCGAACGCCTTGAGGTACTCGACCAGCGACCCGGCTTTCTCCCCGCAGTGCAGCGCCTGGCCAAGACCCTCGGGCGTATCCGCCGGCAACTCGATGCCCTGCTCATGGGCGAGCTCGAGCATAGTGGACAGTCGCAGGGAGCCGTCGAGATGGACGTGGAGGTCCGTCTTCGGGAGTCGTTGGATGTCGGAGAGCGTTAGCTCCATCGCTTCCATTGTACCCCGTTATGGCGCGACTTCGAAACGGCCCAAAACTTCAAGGACTTCGTCTAGTCGCTTGGCCGCAACGCTCACCCGGGTGGGCATGCCCCCGTTGAGCCCGAGGGCGCTCACCAAGTCGATGCCGCTGTCAAAGCGGGCCGCTACGGTGACCGTGGTTGCGTCGTGTACTAGCGAGATCGGAGCGAGGCGTTGCCCGATGAGCAGCAGCTCGGTTTTGTCGTAAGGCCCGTCTCGTCGCCTGGCATCACAGATCGCGAGCTGTCCACGAACTTCGTACTGCGCAGAGAGCCGCTTGGCCTCTCGCTCCATCGCGTACAGGGCTTCGGCTGCGATCTGAAACTCGCGGTACATCGCACCGTCGCCGGCGCCGTCGGAGAGGTACCGCACCATCAGTCCACGCAGGGCCTCGTCCCGTGGCCTGGCACGTAGCGCCCGGTCGAGAACCCGCGCACGCTCGGTCGGTTCGCCCAGCCTCGTGTCGATAGCCCTCGCATCATCGTCGGCACCCTCATAGGGCTCGACGCCGCCACGAATCCACTTGGCGGCCGAGCACAGGCCGTCGAAATCCACATGACAGCAGACCGTGTCGACTGGGCCGGCGGCTGCAACGCGCTCGGGGGTGACCATTTCCGGGCAGGCACCGTGCTGCGCCTTGGTCCTCAGGACGAACCGGGGGTCGTCTGCGTAGTCCACATGGCGATCGTGGTCGTGATGGTCGATCCACATGGCTAGCCTCGAGCCAAGGCCCTCAATGAAGGGAAGCGTCGTCTTCTCGTAGCTTGCCCCCCCAGCGGTCGCCGCAAACGCAACGTCCAGCACCACCACGCGCCCTGGAAGGCTGTCTGGCTTGGGCAGCTTGCGGGGCGTTCCGTACGCCAAATGCGGGAAATCACTCACGCCCGGAGCATGTGGCGGACCCCCATAGGGCGCAACTGGCCAATGACTGGATCGGTTTTTCCCAAACCGATGCCTCGGGGAAACAAACCGGAAACGCGAGCCAGCCATAGATCCCCCGATGCCGCTGCCAGGGTGCGCTGCGGCCATGACCAAGAGGTACAAGATCATGGAAGAACAACTTTCGGAACTGACAACGTATGCCAACGCTTTGTGGGTTCTCGTTAGCGCCGCACTCGTTTTCTTCATGCACGCAGGCTTCGCTCTAGTCGAGAGCGGGTTCTGTCGCAGGAAGAACGCCGTGATGGTGTTGATGAAGAACTTCGGCGTAGTCGCGATTTCATCGCTCGTCTTCTACTTGGTGGGCTATGGCGTGATGTTTGGCGAAGGAAACACCTTCATGGGGCTTGCGAGCTTCTTCCCGAACAACGGGGGAGCGGACGCAGACCTACCTCCATACGTTTTCCTCTTCTTCCAGCTGGTTTTCGCGGCAACCGCCTGCACCATCGTGTCGGGTGCAATCGCGGAGCGCGGCCGGCTCTTGACCTTCTTCATCTTCACGGCGCTCGCCACCATGATGATCTATCCAGTGGTCGGTCACTGGGTGTGGGGCGGCGGCTGGCTCTCTGAAATGGGCTTCGTCGACTTCGCAGGCAGCACGGTCGTTCACGGCGTCGGCGGCGGCATGGCCCTCGCGGGCGCCCTCATCATTGGGCCCCGCATCGGCAAGTACATGGCCGACGGCTCGATCAGGCCGATGCCCGCGCACAACTTCCCCCTCGCCGCGCTGGGCGTGCTGATCCTGTGGCTCGGTTGGTTCGGCTTCAATGGTGGCTCCGAGCTCGCCATCGACGGCGAGGTCGGCCGGATCATCCTCGTCACCAACCTGGCAGCTTCGGCGGGCTTCATCGGCGCTCTGATTTGGATCAAAATCCGCAGCGGCCTGCTCGACCTTTCGATGGCTCTGAACGGCGCGCTTGCCGGTCTGGTCGGTATCACCGCCGGTTGCTTCAACATTACTGGTGGCTGGTCGATCGTCGTGGGTGTCGTCGCGGGCATGCTCTGCATCGAAGGCGTTCTGCTGATCGACAAGATGAGGATCGACGACCCGGTCGGTGCGATCACCGTCCACGGCGTATGCGGTATCTTCGGCACGCTCGCAGTTGGCCTGGTCGGATATGGCAACGCCGCGACCGGCGAGGATCCGATCGGCCTTCTCGTCGGAGGCGGCGCCACGCAGCTCGGCATTCAAGCGGTAGGCGCTGGGGCGGGTGTCGCGTTCGCCTTCGTCGTCGGCGGCTTCCTCTGGCTCGCGCTCAAGTACCTCGTGCCTGGTGGCGTTCGCGTCTCCGAAGCGCACGAGCTCGAGGGTCTCGACATCGCCGAGTGCGGCGTCGAAGCGTACAACGAGGAGCTCAAGGGCTTCCATGCTGGAGCCGCAGCGCCCGCGGAGTAGTGAGTCCGAGAGGAGGGGCGGGACGGCTCCCCGGTCTGTCTTGCCCCTCTTCTCCGTGTATTTTTGCGATGTCGAATTTGAAACAAAAGTTTGGGCGTGGGGACACGCCGGGAGCGGAGGTAGTGATGAGTAAGTTTCTTTCCCTGGCGGTGATGTGCAGTGTGGCACTTCCTGCAATGGCGTTCGCGCAGGGGCCGGAGTCGCCCAAGGTGGCCGCGGATGACCTCGACGCCGAGTACGGCCGAGAGGAAGCCCCGGAATCGGTCGAGGAAGCACCGGCGGCACCTCCTCCCGAAGAGGCCGTGATGAAAATGCCGGAGTCGCCGAAGATGGCCGCGGACGACATCGCCCTGGCGGAGCCCGATGTGGGAGGCTCGTGGAAGGACGGCCTGTCCTGGCAGCTGATGGCCAGCGCGTTCTATCGCATCGGTGGTTATGCTGGGCAGGGCGTGCAAGCCGGCACCTACAACAACCTTCTCGATACGGGGGTGCGAACCGATGGCGCGGGCAACCCCGTCCCGGCCGCGGCACAAGCCCCGCAGGGCTACCCCTACACCAACTATCATGGTTTCGGGTTGAACTTCGTAGGCGGTGACGTGATGTACACGGGCGAGAAGTTCGCCGTTCGCTTGGACCTCCGCTTTGGCGAGGGAGCGGCCTTGCTCACGCCGATCGTACCGGTGAAGCAGGCGTATGTGGCGTGGATGCCACACGAAAAGGTCAGCATCGATTTCGGCTTCTTCGACACGATCTTCGGCGCGGAAGTGGCGGACGAGTGGCAGAACGCCAACTACACCCGCGGCGCGCTCTACTTCCTCCGCCAGCCGTTCAACCACATGGGCGTTCGCATGGGCGCGGAACTGGGTAAGATCGTCGGCTTTACGGCGATGGTGACCAATGGCGGCGTCTACGGCGGAACCCCGATCGACGACAACGAGGTCCCGGCGCTTGCCTGGCAGTTCGGCTTCAGCCCAGACGGTCACAACAGCGTTCGTCGGCGCAAGATTCAAGACGGCACACGCGAGGTGGGCCTCTTTCTCGGTGGCAACCACGGCGCGAACGGCTCAAACGGCAACAGGGACTGGGAGCACTTCTTCGACCTGGTGCTGAGCGTCAACCTCGACTGGTTCACCCTGATCTTCAACGGCGACTACCATCTCGATCTGGCTGCGGTCGATCCGGCCAACAACTCGACCGAATTCGACTACGGGCATAGCCTCGCGTTTATCTTCGACGCATCGGATAAGTGGTCGATTGGCCTGCGCGGCGAGCATCTCAGCGGCAACACGAACTTCCGAAGCACAGTGGGCGACCAGTACGGCGCCCTGGCGACCGGGACCATCACCCTCCGGTACAAGCCGGTGCAGTACCTCGTGATCAGCCTCGAGGGTCGAGGAGAGTGGTCGAAGCGCCCGGTGTACTTCTCGCGGGACGCCATCGTGGACGCCACAACCGGCGCCCTAGCTGCGAACCGGAAGAACAACTACGCCGCGATCCGCGGCATGACGGCCTATATCGGCAACTGAGCCACGTAGGCACGACAGGCGGAAGGCCGGCTCAGCAGAGCCGACCTTCCGTCGTTCAACAGTGTCAGTGTCAGTGTCAGTGCCAGTGCCAGTGCCAGTGCCAGTGTCGGTGTCGGTGCCAGTGTCGGTGGA
>JAUXFZ010000344.1 GCA_030622585.1 Myxococcales bacterium | reverse complement strand
CCCTTTTTCGATCCGACACGACTCCCACGATCGTAGCGTCGCATTCTCCCGCATCGATCGCGGTGCAGATTGCTCTCAAGTTGGAGCCGCGACCAGAAACGAGAACCACTACGTCCATGACGGGCTCTACGCCGAGAACGAAACACCCTCGTGGCTGGTGACCTCGCCCATGACGAAGGCGTGCTCGCCACCGGCGTTGAGGGCCTCCACCAAGCCTGCCGCGCGCTCTGGGGCCACGACCATCGTAAAGCCGACGCCCATGTTGAACGTGCGCCACATTTCCGAATCCGCGACACCCCCTCGCTCCTGGATCAACGCGAAGATCGGGTCGGGCGTCCAAGAGTGCGTGTCGACCGCAATGCCCAGACCTTCCGGTGTGGTCCGCGGGAGGTTCTCGGGCAGGCCTCCGCCCGTGATGTGACACATGGCGTGGACGTCGTGCTCGAGCGCGAGTTGGGCGGCCTTGACGTAGATTCTGGTGGGACGGAGTAGGGCGTCGCCGAGAGTCCCTCCGGACGGGAATGCATCGCCGAGCCGGAGCGGGGCATCGCCCCCGAAGAGCACGCGCCGGGCCAGCGAGAAGCCGTTGGAGTGCAACCCTGAAGAAGCGATTCCGACGACTCGATCGCCGAGTTGCACCGCCTTGCCGTCGATGATGTGCTTGCGGCCAACGACGCCCACCGCAAAGCCGGCCAAGTCGTATTCCCCCGTGGCGTAGAAGCCGGGCAACTCGGCCGTCTCGCCTCCGAGAAGAGCGCACTGCGATTGTCGACACCCCTCGGCGATGCCCTTCACGACCGCCTCGCCCTGGTCGACGTCGAGCTTCGACGTGGCGAAGTAGTCCAGGAAGAACAACGGGCGAGCCCCCACCGTGATGATGTCGTTGATGCACATCGCGACGAGGTCGATTCCGATGGTGTCATGGCGACCAAGCTCGAAGGCCAGCTTCAACTTTGTCCCGACGCCGTCGGTGCCCGATACGAGCACTGGGTCTTCGATGTCGCCCGGCACCGCACAAAGGCCCGCGAAGCCCCCGATCGAGCCGAGGACGTGCTCCGATCGAGTGGTGCGTGCGAGCGGCTTGATCCGCTCGACGAGTTGCTCGCCGGCTTCGATGTCGACGCCGGCGTCGCGATAGGTCAGGCCCGCCATGCCGCCGAAGCTAGGCCATCGATTGGGGCGGGTCAACGAGCGACGCCCCGTTGACCATCGTCGGGCCGTCGCGTAAACACGCGTACATTCGGGGCGGGACAAACACATCGATACCTTGTCTAGTGGGGCTACTGCTAGTCGTTGCAGGTTGCCCCGGAGACTCGTCCCCCAAGGCCGACGGGGCGCTCCCAGAGCCGCTGCCCGAGCTCCTCGAGCAGGCTAAGCCTGCCCGGGACAAAGCCCGGCTGGTCCGCATCGACGTGTATGGCGCCGGAGCCGCTGATGCGGCGGGCACTCGAGTGGTTCTGCTCTTTGAAGGCGCTCCGCTGTTTCACCAGAAGCAGCTTCCGGCGCAGGGAATCTTGCCGGCTCGCGTTGCGATCGAGCTCGAGGACGTCGAGTGGGGGGACTCGGTTCCCGTGTCCCAGGCCGTCAACACAGGGGGGTTGCAGCGGGTGCGACTCGCGACTCCCAATCCGCGGGTCGTGTTGGACCTACGCCCAGGGGCGCCTGGGCGGGTCTTCTACCTGACAGACCCGTATCGCATCGTCGTCGATGTCAGCGCAGGCAGTCGCCGGCGGAAGAATCGTAGGCCCCTCGTCGTGTTGGACCCAGGTCACGGCGGTCGTGAGCCGGGCGCGGCGAACGACCGGCACGGGCTCATCGAGTCGGAGGTGGCCCTCGATTTGGCCGAGCTCACCGCGAGTCGCCTGCGCGCGATCATGCCCCGCACGCGCGTGATGCTCACGCGCTCGACCGACGTGGGCCTGTCCCTCGAAGAACGCTGCGCGCTGGCCAACGCGATGGAGGCGGACGCGTTCGTGTCGATTCATTTGAACGCGAGTTCCGAGCCCGTCCGAAAAGGCGGCGTTGCCACCTTCGTGCTCGATACGACCAACAACCGGCAAGCGCTCCGGCTCGCCGCGCGAGAGAACGGTACGCGCGTGGCGGAAGTGACGGGAATCCAGAGTCTGCTCGCCAAGTACCATCGGCGGAGCCAGGCGGAGGGATCTCTGACGCTGGCCGGAAAGATCCAACGGCACACTTTGAAGCGCGGCCGCTCGGTTCTCCCGAAGCTCGCGAATCGCGGCGTGCGACGTGCCATGTTTTACGTCTTGGTGGGTGCCCGCATGCCTTCGGTTCTCGTCGAGGCGTCCTTTCTGACGTACGAGCCCGAGGCGCGTGCACTGACCCGCGCCAACTATCGTCGTGCCCTCGCCGACGGCATCGCGTCCGGCATTGCCTCGTACCTTCTGGCCCGGTAGGTGGATAGGTTGCCCGGCGACTGACGGACGGTCATACTCGCTGACCGTTGTCGAATGGATCCAGTCCGGTCGTCGATCTAGGTGGGCTTGCACCTTCGCTCGGAAAGACCTGTAGCGGGTACCTCGGTGGATACCGCCGTGCGTTCGAGGACGCCGTGCGCCGTGGAGACTCGGGCGTCGCCACTGCTCATTCGCATGCGCGAGCCCTCGACGGATTGTTGAGCGCCCTCTATTGCGCTGCAGACGCTGCGAGCCGGGCGGTCGGCCGCGCACCGCGAGGGCGTGTCGCGCTGGTTGCGGTCGGGGGCTACGGTCGGCTGACGCTCGGCCTGAACAGTGACGTGGATGTCGTCTTCCTGTGCGACGATTCCGACGACCCTTTCATCGCGGCGCTGGCCGAGGGCCTGCTGTATCCGCTGTGGGATCTCGGGGTGGACATCGGGCACGCCGTTCGAAGCGTCGACGAGATGCTGACCTTGGCGCGCGAAGACATCCGTACCGCCACGACACTGATCGATTTCCGGCGCATCGCCGGGAGCGGGTCGCTGCTCGACGACCTCGAGCGGGGCGCGCGTGAAGAGGTCTTCGAGCCGCACTTGGTCGATTTTCTCGGCGCGCTCGAGCAAGACACGGGTACCCGTCACCGCCGTTTCGGGGGAAGCCTCTATCTTCTCGAGCCCGACGTGAAGCAGGGGCGCGGCGGCCTGCGGGACTTGGACGTGGCGGATTGGGCTGCGCGGGCTCGTTGGGGGGCGCGGGATGAGCAGGAGTACGTGCGAACGGGAGCGTTACTGGCGCGCGAGGTCCGTGAGCTCGAAGACGCGCGCGAGATGCTCTGGCGTGTCCGGACCCTTCTTCACCTGCGCGCCGGCCGCCAACAGGACCGCCTGACGTTTGGCGACCAGGAAGACATTGCGCAGGAGCTGGGCTTCGTCGATGGGGTGACCCTCGGGGTCGAGCAGTTCATGCAGGCCTACTACCGCCACGCTCGCATCGTGGCGCTCACGGCGGAGCGCATGCTCGAGCGCGCACGTCCGCGCGACCGAACTCGGGCCACCACCTTTCGCAAATTGGCGCACGGGATCGTTTTGGCGGACGGCACCATCACCCTAGAGAACCCGCAGCGGCTCGAAGCCGATCCCGCGCTCGCGTTTCGGTTCTATCGCCAAGCTCTGCGCCATCACAAACGGCCTGATTACTCGGCGTTGGACGCCATTGCCCGCATCGCGCCCGACAAACGATGGCGGCTGCGCTTGCAGGACTCCGAGGAGGCGACTCAGCTCTTCTTGGATCTGCCCAAGAAGATCGATGAGGCCCCGTTCCGAAGCGGATCGACGATCGCCGAGTTGCACGAGGTCGGTCTGGTTTCCGCGATGGTCCCGGAGTTCGAGCCGCTCGTCGGCCGCGTCTACCACGACGTGTTTCACGTCTACACGGCTGACATCCACGCCATCAAAGCGCTCGAGCGTCTCCAGGAACTCACCCGAGGCGATGCCCGAGGGCGTTCACTGTCCGCTAGGCTCGCCGTCGAGGCTCCGAGGCGACTTCCGTTGTTCTTGGCAGTGCTGTTGCATTCCCTCGGCCGGACGCGTGGACGCAATCAGGAAGAGGCCGGCGCCCGCTTTGCCGAGAGTGTGGCCCTCCGGCTGGGCCTCACAGCAGTCGATGCGCAGCACGTGGGGTGGCTCGTCCGTGAGCAAAAATCGCTGTACCGTTGGGCTACGCAGCGCGACATTCATGACCCTCAGGGCCTG
>JAUXFZ010000469.1 GCA_030622585.1 Myxococcales bacterium | reverse complement strand
CGTCGCCGAAGCGGCTGGCGTCGTTGCCCCCGCCACCCGGCGACTCGGACTGACTACCGCGAGCGGCGCGCCAGGTACTTCTTTTTGGCGGCGCGCCCCTTGCGTTCGAGCACGGGGATCAGCGAGCGGCGCAACCCTGGGAACAGGTAGCCCATGGTTGCAAGCTTGGCGCTCAGGGCGGGCTTCGTCCGTTCCCTGGCGCCGTCGGCCGCCGAAGCAAGCACCAGGTCTGCAATCTCGTCGGCCGTGCTCATCGGTTGTGAGAAGACCAGATTGGGCACTTCATCGATGACGCTGTCGTCGAGGATGAAGCCGGTTTCGACTGGCCCTGGAGAGACGACCGCGACCCGGACGTTCGTCTCCCGAAGCTCTTCGGCGAGCGCGAACGAGAATACACGCAGGGCAAATTTCGTCGCCGAGTAGGTGGCCTCGTCGTGGAGCGGAAGGCGCCCCGCGATCGATGCAACGTTCACGATCGTTCCTGAATCTTGGGACCTCATGATCGGGAGCGCGAGCTTCGTGAGCATCATCGGCCCACGCAGGTTCACATCGAGCATCTGAAGCATGGCGTCCATGGGTAACTCTTCGAGCGGACCCCGTGAGTTGAACGCTGCGTTGTTGACCAAAACGTCGAGGCTCCCGAAACGCGACATGGCTTCGGAGACGAGCCGCTCGCACGCCGCACGATCCGAGACATCCATCGGCACCGGGTGCGCCACATCACTGCCGAGCTCGTCAACCAAGCGCTGAAGCGGCTCGACGCTGCGCGCGGCCAACACGACCCGCGCGCCCGCCGCGACGAACTTCCGCGCACACGACTCCCCGATGCCGGCACTGGCCCCAGTGATCACCACCGTCTTGCCGTCGAACCTATTCATGCGGATTCCTTTCTCACTTCGAGCATCAGCTCGGCCAACTTCGTAAACGCGCCGTCCACGTTGTCGCCAGACTTCGCGCTCGCCCGGACCAAGGGCCAGTCGAGCTTGCCCGCCGCGTCCACCTGGGCCTTGGTCAGGGCGAAGTCCGCGGTCAAGTCGGCTTTGTTCACCATGAGGATCGCAGGCCGTGCCCCAATGAACCCGCGGCCTTTGGTCTGTGCCTCCAACAGGTGGTCGAGCGTTCCGGGTTTCGTGCCGTCCACGACGAACACCAGGCCCGACGCACCGGAGATGAAAGAGCGGTTGAACTGCCCCCGCGCCTCGCTTCCCTCGGGATCCCAAAGCATCATCTCGAGCGAAATGTCGCCGACCTCGATCGTGCCTTTGGAGATCGTCATCGCAATCGACGAGTCGTGGTCCTGATCGAACTCGTTCTCGACGAATCGCCTTACGAGACTCGTCTTTCCTACCCCGGGAGCACCCAGCAGGCAGACCTTCCGCCTAAGCCGCATGACCCCGTACTACGGCAAGTGCGACGAGCTGCAAAGTGCTCCGCTTCGCGCTCAACTGTTTTTGATTTAGAGTCCGGCCAATGAGCAAGCAAGAACAGAAGTTGGAGTTCGGTGGAGTTCCCGGAAATTTCGCGATGATCCTCGGGCTACCCCTCTTCACGGCCTACCTCTTCTTCGCGGTGCGCTTCAACGACGGCGCTGTGCTTCCCGGGCCCGAAGCCGACTGGGAAGGCTTCAAGGCGGCCATGATGCCGACAGGGCGCGCCGCGGTGATCTATGGAGTTTGGTTCACGCTTCAAGCCCTACTCCAGAAGTACGCACCGGGGCGAGAGGTGCTGGGCGCGGAGCTACCGGATGGCGGCCGACTTCCGTACCGGATGAACGGCCTCTTCTCGCTCGTTGCATCGTTCGTGGTGGTTGGGTTGCTGCATTGGTCGGGGGTGTTCTCGATCCGCGAGCTCTCCGACCAGTTCGGGGCGTTGATCAGCGTGATGACGATCTTCGCGTTCGTGTTCAGCAGTTTTCTGTACTGGTACGGCAAGCAGCACGGTCAGTCGCGCCACCTCAGTGGCAAGTTCATCCACGACTTCTGGATGGGTACGGGCCACAACCCGCGCATCCCACCGGGCCGCGACGGGCTCGACCTCAAGATCTTTTGCGAAGCGCGGCCTGGCCTCATCTTTTGGGTGCTGATCAACACGTCGTTCGCATACGTGCAGTACGAACAATACGGTTTCGTTTCGACCTCGATGATCCTCGTTTGGGTCTTCCAGATGTTCTACATCGTCGACTACTTCTGGAACGAAGAGGCGATCCTCACCACGATGGACATCAAGCACGAGAATTTCGGCTACATGCTGACGTTCGGGGACTTGGTCTGGGTACCGATGACGTACTCGCTACAGGCGCACTACCTCATCGACCGTGTGCATTCGCTGCCGTGGTGGGGCGCGATCCTGATCGTCCTGATCAACATGATCGGCCTCTACATCTTCCGCTCGGTCAACCTGCAGAAGCACAAGTTCCGCGGCGACCCCGACAACGCGAGAATCTGGGGCAAGAAGGCCGAGTACATGCAGACAGAGCAAGGCGGCAAGCTCCTGCTCTCGGGGTTCTGGGGCTGGTCACGCCACTTCAATTACGTCGGCGACATCCTGATGGCACTTTCCTGGTCCCTTCCGTGTCTCTTCGGCTCGCCTCTCCCCTACTTCTACCCAATCTACTTCGCCGTGCTCCTCATCCACCGCGAACGCAGAGATTACAACTTCTGCTCGAAGAAGTACGGCGCCGACTGGACTCGCTACTGCGAGAAAGTCCGCTACCGAATCATCCCCGGCATCTACTAATGGCCCGCACCCCGGTTGTTTCTACGAAGGTCGAGCGCATCGAACGCGAACGGCGGGAACGCACCAGCGACTTGGTCGCCGTAGAGGAACCGCTACAGATCATTCTCGAGCACGGCGATGCGCATGAGCGCGCGGCAACCCCGCTGGCGATGACGATGCGCACGCCGGGGCATGATCGCGATTTGGTCACAGGATTTCTGTACGCGGAGGGCGTCATCGCGGGCATCGATGATTTGCTCAGCGTGCGCCACTGCATCCAGGCCGACACGCCCGAGAACGTGGTGCGTGCTGTGCTTCGCGAACACGTCGTCGTCCCATCCCGACTGTTCGAGCGGAACCTCACGGTGACCAGCGCTTGCGGAGTGTGTGGCGAACGGACGATCGAGTCGCTGTCGAAAGGGGGCTGCGACCGGGTGCCGGTGAAGAACGATTCGTTTGATCCGGTCGCCAT
>JAUXFZ010000457.1 GCA_030622585.1 Myxococcales bacterium | reverse complement strand
GTGCGGGCGGCGAGCTCGTCCCTTGGCTTGTCGAACTCGGCTTCGAAGCGTTGGACGAGCTCGGGGGTGCATTGCTCGAAGCTCGCCGCAATTCCAATGCCGGCGGCCTCCACGAGGTGCGCGTTCATTGCGTGCTCGCCGTCGTCCCCACGATGAAGGGCGAGCATTGGGATGCCCAGCATGGCGCACTCGCCGGGCAGATGGTTGCCGGCTGAACCTACCACTGCGCGGCATCGCCCGAGTGCGTCGGCGAACGCCTGCACATTCGGGGCGCGCAGTTCGACCCCTTTCGGCACTTTGGCGGGGTTTCCGAAGAGGACCACGCGGTGGCCGCGACGGGTGAGCTGTTCGAGCGCGCCCGTTCCGTTGCCGTCGCGGAAGTACGCCAGCACGAAGTCTTCGCGGGTCGACGCCAAAGGGATTTCGGTGCGCAGATCGGGACGCGCGACGTAGGTGCCGGGTGTGCGGGGCCTCACCGGAGCGAAGTGAACCGCCACCCTTCGGGCAGCCGGCCAGGACGAGCTTGCCACGTTGACGACCTCGCGAACGCGCTTGCGGAAGGGCAGCGCCGAGCCGAGGTGCGTGTGCTGGAAGATCAGGCCGTGCCCAACCGCTACCACCGGGATCCCTAAGGACCTCGCGGCGTTGACCGACGGACCGTCGCTGTCGCTGAGCACGAGGTCTGGAGTCCAGCGCCTGAGCCGTTCGCGGTCACCCCGGTAACGGAGCCTGAACGCCCGAACCATTCCTCGGCCGGGCAAGCAGGCCAGTAGCGGCTCGGCGCAGGGGATGTCACTCAGCACGTCCCAGGCCTCGCCCGCGCAGAACAGCCGGACTTCGTGCAGCTCCTGCAACCCGCCCAGAACGGCCCGGGTCCGGATGGCGTGGCCCTTGCCTCGGCCGTGTACGAAATATGCGATGCGAAGCATGTTGGCTGTTCAGACGTATGAGCTTGTAGCGCGTCCGTGACGCCTCGAAAGCTCAGGAATCCCGATTGACGACAAGACTACAAAATTCCCATCTCGAAGGTATGGGCTTCAAGATTGGCCCGGTTTTCGCACTGAGAGACCCAGAGCGGGAGAGTGTCTCCAAAACCCCTTCGATGGGGCCCAAGAACACAGCGAATTGTGCCGTGGGAAGGGGCCCGTGTAGCGCGCTGTAGTTATAGGACAACAGCTTTTTTCACAGGGTGTGAATCTGATTCACGGTTGACAGTCTCACGATCGAAACACACGGAGGGCCTTGCATGTATTCGCACGAGCGACGATGGCTGCGCCGATTGGCGATTCTAAACGATTACGTACGGATTCCCTACGCCAATGGGTCGTCCTACGCATCGCAGTTCCTTTACCGGGAAATGTCGGCACGAGGCCATGAAGTTACGATCGTCGGCCCCGATGATCCCCACGCCCAACCGAGCGAGCTTCCCCCGCGGCACATTTCGCTGCCGAGCATTCCGTTGCGCAATCAGCGTGGCTTCTACCTGGCAATGCCGTCCAAGTCCTCCCTCGAGGCCCTGAAGAACGCCAACTTCGACATGTTGCTTGCCCAGAGCCCGAGCGGCCTGCTCTATGCGGGTGGCTGGCTTCGTCAGCAGCACGGCGTGCCGCTGGTCTGTGTCAACACCGTCCACATGCCGAGCGTCTACAACGTCATGCTCCCGGACGCGCTCAACCACGTCCCGTCGGTCAACCGCCTCTTTGAGGAGAAGGTCATGCCATGGGTCGAGTCGAACACGACCGATGCCTACAATGCCGGCGACGTGCTGGTGTGCCTGAGCCCAGGCCTCAAGCGCTACTGGGAAGAGCGTGGCGTCGAGGTTCCGATTCACGTCATCCCGCGGGCGATCGAGAAGCGCATCTTCGACGAGACCGGCCAGGATGATCCGTTCTCGGCCGAGGCGACGCCAGGTGCGCGGCTCCTCGTCGTGTGCCGTCACGCGCGTGAGAAGGAAGTCGACCGCCTCCTGCGGATCTTCGCGCAGTACGTGTACCCTCGGGTCGAGGGCGCGACGCTCACACTCGTTGGCGATGGCCCCGAGACCGAGGCGCTCAAGGATCTCACCAAGGAACTCGGCATCGACCATCGCACGTTCTTCGTGGGCGAGCAGGGCCTGCAGCAGATGCCGGCCTGGTTCCGTCATGCCGATCTCTTTGTCTACACGTCCCTTTCGGAGACGTACGGTCAGGTCGTCAGCGAGGCGCTTTGGTGTGGCCTCCCGGTGATTGCGATGGACGATGGCATGGGCGTTGCTGGCCAGGTCACCGATGGCGATGATGGCTTCCTGGTCGATCCCAATGCCGAAGATGCGGACCGTCAGTTTGGCGGGCACGTCGAGTTGTTGCTGACGGACTCGGCGCTTCGCCATCAGATGTCGGAGCAAGCCATCCGCAACGCGAAGGACCGCTCCGACCCGGACGCTTGCATCACGCGCTACCTCGAGGTGTTCGAGGTTGCCAAGGACCACGCCGCGCGTCACCCCGGCGGTTCGCAGCTCGTTGCGTATCGCAGCCTCGCCCGCTGGGCGGGGATGCACTCCACCGTGGCGGCGATGGGCCTCCTGCGAAAGCCTGTCGAGATCAACCGCAATCACGCGCCTACAGGCACCTGGACACTGTCCGAAGCCTCGTAGAGCCTCGGTCGCCTCTGGCAACGTCTGGCAACGTCTGGCAGCGCTATTCGGCCGTGAGTAGCTCGACGTCCGCTTCCGATGGCACCGTCGGTGGTGGGGGCGGCATCGTGGGGCGCCCTCGCAGCCGCGAGAAGACATTGCTTGCCGCGCGCCGCGCGTCTTCGAGGATGAGATAGCTGCAGGGCACGATGAGCAGCATGATCATCGTGGCGGCCAAGACGCCGAAACCGAGTGACACTGCCATCGGAACCAGGAAGCGAGCCTGCACCGAGGTCTCGACGATCATGGGCGCGAGGCCGAAGAACGTCGTGAGGGAGGTCAGCAGGATAGGACGGAAGCGTCGCGCGCCCCCTGCCACGACCGCCTCCCAAATGCCCATCCCTTCCTCGCGGTAGCGGTTGATCGACACGATCAGAATCAATGAGTCGTTCACGACGACGCCGGACAGCGCGATCAGGCCCATCATGCTCATCAGGCTGAGCGAGAAGCCCATGACGACGTGGCCCCATACCGCGCCGACCATGCCAAACGGAATCGCCGACATCACGAGGATGGGCTGCGTGTAGCTGCGGAACGCGACCGCGAGCATCGAGAACATGACGATCATGGCCAACATGAACCCGAGCCCGAGCGCGCCCATCGTTTCGGCCTGGCGCTCTTGC
>JAUXFZ010000442.1 GCA_030622585.1 Myxococcales bacterium | reverse complement strand
TTGTTGCGCCTTCTTGGGTGTCCACAAATTCAAGGCAAGTCTACAGTGCCAGTGCCAGTGCCAGTGCCAGTGCCAGTGCCAGTGCCAGTGCCGGCGTCGTGTATACTGCCTGGTGCGCGATGGCCAAGGCCGCGAGTAGCCGCGTTGAGGAGGGTGATATGTCAGGGGTCGATGATCAGCTCGTGACCTTCGTTCGCGACGCGCTCGCGAGAGGCTCTTCACGCGAGGAGATCCAAAGGGTACTCGCAAGCGCCGGGTGGCAGGATGACGAGGTTGCCAAGGCCTTGGCGGCATACGCCGAGGTGGACTTCCCCATCCCCGTCCCACGACCGCGCCCGTACGCATCGGCCCGGGATGCCTTTGTCTACCTCGTCCTGTTCACTACGCTTGGCATCAGCGCGTGCTACTTCGGCAGCCTCGCGTTCGAGCTCATCGCACGGGCATTTCCCGATGTCGCGGACGGAGCCGACAATACCTACAGGCTAGCAGCGATACGACAGGCAATTGCCGCCTTGATCGTCGCCTTCCCGATCTACCTGCTGCTGTCCTTTCGTGTGAGCTCTGCCATCAAGAAGGACCCGACCAAGCGTTCGTCCAAGATCAGGAAGTGGCTCACGTACCTGACGCTGTTCGTGGCCGCGTCCGTGCTCGTCGGAGACCTCATCGCGGTGATTTACAGTCTTCTGTCCGGCGAGCTCACGGTCCGCTTCATGCTCAAGGCACTGACGGTTGTCGTGATAGCGGGCGCGATTTTTGGCTACTACTTGTGGGACCTTCGAGACGATGGGGATCGCGCGTGAAGCGCGGCGGGTGGGTGCGCGTCCTCGTGGCGGTGGTCGTGGCCTTGGTCATCGCCGCGGTTGCCGGCGGCTTGGCCCTGGTGGGGTCACCCGAGCAGGCCCGCCTGGAGAAGCTCGACAGGAATCGACTCTCCGACCTCCGCCGGATTGCTTACAGGATCAACGCCCATTGGGCCCGGCACGACTCGCTTCCTCAGGACCTTGGCTCGTTGGAGAACGAAGGCCGCCCCACTTTGGACCTCAGTGACCCGGACACAGAAGCGCCCTATCCATACCGCGTGGTCAACGAGGAGCTCTTCGAGCTCTGTGCGACCTTCTCAACCGAATGCCGCGACGACAGTCGACGTTGTGCCGATTGGCACGGCGAGCAGGATTTTCGCATCAGAATCCACGAAGCGGGCGAGGTGTGTTTTGAGTTGTCGCCCATCGAAGCCAAGTAGCGGGGTCGCCCGTGGTTGGTCTCAGAACCCGTTCAAGTCGTCCACGACATCGAATAGATCGCCGATGTCGTAGAAGTCGACGGCGATGAAGTTCGCGAAATCGTCGTTCTCCGCTTCGCATTCATGGGCGCGGTCGATGAAGAGAGGGTTATGGTTGACCATCTCGGCGAGGTCGGGGCTGCCGCCGAGGGGTGCGCTGAGGAAGTGGTTGAAGAGGAAGAGTGGGTTGGCCGGGTCACCTCGATTGGGGTCGCAGGTGAAGTCCTCTGGCGCGGCGAAGGAGAACGGGGTTTCCCATGCGTGATCCCAGATGTTCATCAGCCACGGATACTCGGCTTCCTGTGGCAGCTTTTCTTGGAAGACGACGAGGCGGGTGCCTGCCGCGATGAGCTCGGCGAGGGTGGGCCATGGCTTGCCGATTTCATGGGCGTAGACGAAGTCGATCAGCCCGCTGTCGTCGAAGGCGTCAGCCGTCTGCGCGTTGGTGATGTAGTTCTCGAAGATGATGGAGACGACCTCTTCCGGATTGCCCTCGAGGAACGTGGTGATCTCTTCGAGCCCTTCGACCAGTGGTTGGCTCCCCGCTAGGCAGATCACATGGCAGAGCAGGAGCTCTCCCTCTTCGTCGTAGGTGTCGAGCATCATCCCGCGAATGCCGTCGTTCAGTTGCCGCGTGAGGCCAAAATTCTGGTTCGGGGAGACCCACCCCGCCTCGGCGTTCGACATCGCGTTGTGCGTCATCGGAAAAGCGACCTGATCGAAGGGGCGGTCGCAGAGCTCTTCGCGGCCGTTGCAGTTGGGATCGGCCAGCGAGCCCCCGGTCCCGCCAGCGCCGCCGGTCCCCGCAGCGCCCCCGGTCCCGCCAGCGCCGCCAGTCCCGCCACTACTACTGCTGCAAGACGCGAAAAGGAATGCCCCCAGGAGTGCTGGGGCCGCTTTGCGTATGAGTGACGATGTCATGCGCTTCGCCCGGCCCGTACGAGCCGCCCCGGACGTGCACCTGTCAGCGTTCCGTCCTTGTTGATCAGCTCGCCCTTCACGAGCGTTGCGATGTATCCGTTGACGTATTGCATCAGGCGTTGACCGCCCGCGGGCAGATCCTTGAGCATCGTCGGGTGCAAGAGCTCGAGGTTGTCGAAGTCGATGACGTTGATGTCGGCGCGTCGCCCGGGTTCGAGCAGGCCGCGGTCGTTCAAGCCGATGAAGCGTGCCGTATCGTGCGCTTGCATTTGGATGACGCGCTCGAGTGGGATGCGGCCGTGCTCACGGTCGCGGGCCCAGTGCGTCATCAGGAAGGTGGTGAAGCTCGCATCGCAGATGGTGCCCACGTGTGCCCCGCCGTCGCTCAAGCCGGGGAGCGCGAGTGGATGGGTGAGCATCTCGTGCACGGCGTCGAGGTTCATCCCGGCGTAGTTGTAGACGGGGAAGTAGAGAAGGGCTTCGCCATCCTGCTCGAGCATCGCGTCGTAGATCAGGCCCAGCACGGGCTCGCCCCGGCTCATCGCAGCGGCCCCGAAGCTTTCGGTCGGTGATGGTTCGTAGTTGGGTTTCTCGCCAAGGCGGAACAACCGCATCGCGACCATGTCGAGATTGGACAGGAAGTAGTCAGCGAGCGGCGGAAGCATGCTTCCGTCTCCGGCGACACGGTCGCTCTTTTCCTGGATCATCCGCGCCCGGAGCTCCGGGCTGCGCATGGCCTCCACGCGTTCGGCGAGCGGCAAGTGGCTAATCGCTTTGTAGCTCGGGAAGCCCATGAATGGATGGAAAGTCGCCTGAAAGCCCGAGATGACGCCGATGCCGCGCGCGCCGACCTGGCAACGAACGTCGAACCCCTCGTCGTTGGCCTTCGACGCGCGGTCGAAGATCCACTTCCACTGGTCGGGGCTGTGGTCGCGCTGCATCGTCGACACACTCATGGGCCGACCGCCTGCCGCGCGGAGCATCTGCTCGAGGACGGCCCACTCGGCGTCGAAGTGTTCGTCTCCGTGCAGGATGTTGAAGTCGCTCACCGCTTGCAGCACCCCATAGTTCAAGCCCTGGAAGGCTTCGGCGATGCCGGCGAGCTCCTCGCCGGCTGCTTCGGAAGCGGGTGTCCAATCGCCCACCGCGCTTCGGTGGTTGTCACTGCGGCCCGTGCTGAAGCCGATCGCGCCGGCTTCGAGAGC
>JAUXFZ010000245.1 GCA_030622585.1 Myxococcales bacterium | reverse complement strand
ATGAACTGGTTAGTAGAACGCTTCACCGGCAAGCCACCGCAGCCCGAATACAGAGCCCAGGAAGTCGGCCGGCTCCGCAGCACCCCGCTGAGAGACCCCATCACCAAGCGCAGCCAGATCCAACATCGCCCATGATCGACACAATCCCCGGGGACAGGCTAGGCCCCGAAAACGCGTCTCATTTCTAGTAGTTGAGGACCACACCGCGAGAATCCAAATCCGGCTCCGCGACTATCGAGGCGACGCTCGATTGTCGCGGTGTGGGTCATAAGTCCGCGAAAGAATGGGGTTTGCGGAGGGGGTGCGGTTGCCTATTCGCTGAAGAGGTTTTCTACGTCGGCTTTGGTTAGGCCCTTGAGGGGGCTGCCCTCTGTGGAGAGGACGTTGCTGACTAGCTCGCGCTTCTTGGCGGAGAGCTCGAGGATCTTTTCCTCGACGGTGCCTGCGGCGATGAGTTTGTAGACGTTGACGTTCTTGGTCTGTCCGATTCGGTGGGCTCGGTCGGTGGCTTGGTCTTCGACGGCGGGGTTCCACCAGGGGTCGAAGTGGATGACCGTGTCCGCGCCCGTGAGGTTGAGGCCGGTGCCGCCTGCCTTGAGGGAAATCAGGAAGACGGGAGCGCCCGTCTCTTCGTTGAAGCGGTCGACCCGCTCGATACGGTCCTTCGTGGAACCGTCGAGGTACTCGTATTCAACGCCGTCGGCGTCGAGGGCCGCTCGGATGTGGGTGAGCATGCCGACGAACTGGCTGAAGACCAGCACGCGATGGCCACCATCCACGGCTTCGTCGATGATCTCGCGAAGCGCCCCGAGCTTGCCGCTGTCGTCGTCGTCGAAGTCGGTGTCGGGCAGCTTCATCAGGCGCGGATCACACGCGACCTGCCGCAGGCGCGTGAGCGCGGCGAGGATTTGAATCTGCGCCTTGCTGACACCCTTCTTTTCGACCTCGCTGAGAACGCTCTTGCGTACCTGGCCCAGGACCTGCTTGTACAGCTTGGACTGCTCCTCGGCGAGCGGCACGATCATCTCCTGCTCGATCTTGTCGGGAAGGTCCTGCGCGACGTCGCGCTTCAGGCGCCGCATGATGAACGGCTTAATCGTCGCCCGTAGTCGCTGGGCGGTTTCCATGTCGCCGCGGTCGATCGGCCGCGCGATGCGCTCCTCGAAGGTCTTCAACGTCCCGAGTAACCCTGGGGACACGAAGTCGAAGATGCTCCACAGTTCGCTGAGGCGATTCTCAATCGGCGTGCCCGTCAGCGCGAGTCGGCGCTCGCTTCTTAGCTTCTTGGCCGAGCGCGCGGTCTGGCTCATCGGATTCTTGATGTGCTGCGCTTCGTCGAGAATCACGTAGCGCAAGTCGAGCGCCTGCAGCAGCTCCTCGTCGCGGCGAAGCAACGCGTAGCTGGTGATCATCACGTCAGCCTTCTCGAGCTCGGCCACCCGCTGGCTGCGATTCGGGCCCTGCCACACCACCGTCTTGAGCCCCGGCGCGAATTTCGCGATTTCGCGCTCCCAGTTGGGGACAACCGAAGTCGGCGCGACCACGAGGTTGAGCTTGCGCTTGTGCTTGCTCTTCGCCCAGAGCAACAACGCGATGGCCTGCACTGTCTTTCCGAGGCCCATGTCGTCGGCAAGAATGCCGCCGCTGTTGAGCTGGTGGAGAAAGACGAGCCACGAAAAACCGTCCTTTTGGTACGGTCGGAGATCGGCCTTGAGCGTCCGCGGCTTGGCAACGCTCGGGACTTCGTCGATGTCTTCGATCTTCGCGAAGAGCGACTTGGCCGTCGCCGAGACCTTGGCGTTCTCCACCATCTTCAGGAGGTCCTGCACGCGCCCGGCCTGCGAGAGCGGCAGCTTGTCCTTCATGCCCGCGGTCGCGTAAATTTCCGCCATCCGCGTGAGAACATCGCCCACCTTCTCGGGATCGATCGGCGCGTAGGAACCGTCTTCGAGCTGAACCAAGCGTCGCCCGTGCTCGAGGCAAGCCCGAAGCTCCTCTTCACGCACCGCCGCGCCGCCCGATTCGAACTTCATGTCGAGGTTGAGCCAATCGACCCCACTCGACACGCGCATCTGCGGCGTCACCGACTCCTCCCGGATGGTGACGTCCACCAGATCATCCGGAATGAAGCGGTCCCAGTCCTCCGGGAGCTCGCCGATCCCGTTCGTCCAGAACGCGATCGCATCATCGCCAGAGGCCACGAGCTCCTCGCCCGACTCGGACACCTCGAAATTCTGACTGAGCAGGGCCTGAACGCCGGCCATCTCAGCGCCGACATCACGCCGTACGACGCGCGGCCGCCCCCTGCCCCTCTTTGGAGGCAGGAACGCCAATGGCGACGGAAAATCGTCGGGCGGGACGGCGAACTCCTGATCTTCGTAGCGCACGTAGAGCCGAACGCGCGCGTCGATGAGGTCACCGTTGGCCTTGAGCTCGAAACGCGGGCTCTGGTCGACCAGGTCGGCCACCGAGCTCAAGTCCGGAAGATCGGCCCCAAGCAACGCCGCGACACGAGGGATCGACTCGCCGAGCAACTCAGGAAGATCATCGTGCGACTGCACCATCGCTGGCGAGCGGTAGAGCCGCTGAAGCCAAGCCGGCGTCACCAGCTCGCTCACCGGCCGGGCCACGCCCTCGGTGGTATCGATCTGCCAACCGGGGGTCCCCTCGAACCACGCGCCGCTCGAAAGAGCGAAACGACGCTTGTTGCTCTCGAGGTAAAACACGATGCGCACGCGGAGGCTGTCCCCATTTGCCGGATCGAGCTCGATGCGTGGCTTCAGCGCCTCGTTGGCGAAACGCAGCTCCATCGAGGCCGGTTCGAGCAACACGCGCCGGTCGCTGAGCATCTCCAGCACTTCGGCGGCGTCTTCGCCACGAAGCTCGGCGGTCGTGGCTTGCCCGCGGTTCATGTTGCGGGCGAGGGCTCGAAACAGCGGGCGCTCGTCGATCGACACCATGTTGAACGCGCCCAGCGCCTCGCTAATCGGCACGGCGCTCCGCGAACCGGCCAACACCGGAGTGACGGTGATCGAAGCGGAACGAACCGTCATGCGGTATTCGAATTCGAGGGGTTTCGGAAGGGCTTCGGCCGGCAGCCAAGCGTCCATCGGCCCTCGCGCCTCGCCGCGCTGCGCCTGAAGCTCACGTGGCGACAAGACGTCGAGCGGGCCGCCTTCCGCGCCACCGGCGCCACGCCGACGACGTCGCGATCGCCGTCTCTTGCCGCCGGCGGAGACCGTCCCAGGAACGTGGACCGGCTCGGACTTCTTTTTCTTCTTGCTCTGCTGCTGCTGCGGACCCTTCGTTCGCGGCGGTCGCACCTCGTCCCGCAACGCGACCATCACCGCCGCCACATGCTTGCAATGCCCGGTCGGTCCACGCCAGCCCGGACACGTGCAGCTCGATTCCCAAGCGTCGCCGTCCTCTTTGTAGGAGATCGTCGTGCGGTACGGCTCATCCGCCGTGCGCACCGAGATCTCCCCGCTCGCCGTATGCTCTTCCTCGGCGAGGTTCTCGACCGCTTTGCGTCGCGCATAGAGACGACCGCGCAAGAATGCATTGCCACCGGTCACGCGTTGAATCGCCCGATCGCTCATCGAAGCGAGCTTTTTCGCGACAGAGGTCGTCGGCTCACGCCACGTGGGCGCCTTTTCCACCGGCGCGTCAGGCGCGGCTTCTTCTTCTACCGTTTCTTGGAGAGCAGTTTCGGCCATTGAATGAGGGCTGTGATCAGCCTGAATGGTCTTGGGTTGGAGGCTAACGGGACCTACTCGGGACTACGCGCACTGCGGCTTCCCCTTGCGGCGCTGTTGCTCGTTCTACCGTTCACCCCGGTGTAGGCCGCAACCGCCGCTAGATCGTGAGCATACACACCCTACGGAAGACTGCAACTGCACGCCGCCTGGCAGGGGGAAACCAGTTAGTCCGAGCCGCGAACCAGCTTCTCGGGTAACAGAAGTGAGGGCGTCCCAGTCGAAAATACCCACAGCTGGTGGGCCGCGCGGGTAGCGGCGATATGGAGCAGATGCCGGGACTCATCGTCGGTCGGGAAGGTCGATCGGTTGCACTCAACGATGACCACGTAGTCGAATTCGAGACCCTTGACCTGGCGCACGTCGGTGACGTCCACGCCCGGGCGGAAGGGGAAATCCTGATCGGCGATCCGGCGAAGATTGGGCACCTCGCCGTGTCGCAGGCCCTTGTAATAGATGTCGGCCTGCTCAGGATAGCGGGCAATGACCGCCACCGAGGACAGCGGCTCAGAGCTCACCAAGTTTCGAAGCGCCTCGGACAGGAAGCCCACGACCTCGCCGCTGCCCCCGAACTGGAACAACTCGACGGGCGCTCCGTAGCGAGTGGCCTCCCCAGACACTTCGTTGCGAAGCGGCCCAAGGACATCCGTGGCGAAGTCGAGAATCTCGTGGGTCGAGCGGTAGCTCAACTTGAGTGGCTCGATGTCAATGTGATCGAGATGGAGCTCCTCGAGCACGTGCCGCCAATCCGAGAAGCCGTTGTCGAGATGGAGCTTCTGCGCGATGTCGCCCGCGAGCGTCACGCTTTGTTGCTCGGCCGCCGTGTCGAGTACGACCGCCAGCTCGACCGGACTCATGTCCTGCGCCTCATCGACAAAAATGTGTTCATAGGCGAGAGCCGCGCGCCTGCCTGACAGCGGGCCGCGGAGTGTGTGAAAGAGCCGCAGCAAGAGCGCGTCATCCTCGCGGTCGAGCGCCGCCGGCTCATCGTCTTCAAGACCGTCGACGCCGACGCTACGGGTGGGCGACTCGTCGTCCTCTTCGATGGCATCTTCGTACGCCGTCAACACGCGGATCGAATGCCGGCTGCACCAGGAATGCGCCCATTCGATTTGCTTGTCGCTCAGAGCATCGGGCGCCCAACGAGCGAACGTGTCGACGAGCCGCTGACGGTCTGTCACGAGGTCGGCCCACGCCGTCACGACGTCTTTCGTTCGCGACGACCAGCGTTGGCAGATGCGCCCCACGGCATGCCGCATCCCAACGTCCACT
>JAUXFZ010000211.1 GCA_030622585.1 Myxococcales bacterium | reverse complement strand
TTCCTAAGACCGCTTGGCCTCCGACTTCGCGTTGCGCGACCCACCTAGCGGCTTCGTCGTCTTGGACCCGGGGGGTGTGGCGGAGTACCCGGCAGAGAACAAGTTGAAGATCGTGTTCTTTGCGGCCATCTCCATGGTAGCCGTGCTGCTGGCATTGTTCGTCGTCTTGCGACGAGAGTTCCAAGGGCTCTGGGTGAACACGCCAACGGAGGTCGCTTTCTGGGGGAACGGGCCCGTGCTCGGGACAACGTCGTGGCCGAACGACCCCCTCGGCTTGGATGAGCTCATCGGCGGTCTCGACGACTGCCTGCCCTACGCCAAAGGAAATTTGCTGATCATCGGGGGCTCACCCAACGACTCGCGAATGGCCGGCGAGCTGGCCGATCGGCTGCGTGGCGACTGGTTCCCCGCGGACGGGCAGACCGCCGCGCCCAGGCCACCCAAATCTTCACCGCAAGAGCGAGCTCCCCTGCAGACCCCTCCACCAACGGGGCCCTATCCAGTTGGCGGTTCGGGGAGCGGGTCCCTGGCTCTTGCGCGGCTCCCTTCGACTCGCGTCGACGAGGCCATCCGCCTCGCCGGCCCGGGCGCCCAGATTCGGCTCGAGGCCTGGGACGGACCGCAGGAGGGTCAAGCGCTGCGGCGCGCCGCGCGGATCGCAGATCGGATCGTGGTTCTCGTTCGCTCGGGCGCGGTGTCGGCGATTCAGCTCCACGGCATCCAAAACCGGGTCGGCCGGAAGCGGGGGATCGGATACATCATCGTGGGGCTCCCGCCCGAGTTTGGCACGCTCCCCGATCGAGTAGGCGACGTCGCCGGCTTCTGGCGATCGTAGCGTCAGCGAAACAGGCGCTCGGTCTCCTTGCTCACCATGTTGACGGCGGCACGGCGCGGCAAGAGCCTGCTGAGCAGCAATGAGGCAAACCGATTGCGCCTGCCCGAAACACCGCGCGGCCGTTGGCCGAGGTCGAGGAGCGCCTGTTCTGTGACCTCGTCGGGCGGCATCGGCCGGGCCAGCCCGCGGGTAGGAATACGATCCGTGGATGATTCGTAGCTGGGCGTGAGGGTAGCCCCCGCCACGCACGCCAGGACATCCACCCCATGCCGCTGAAGCTCGTACCAGAGGCCCTCAGCGAAGACCATGTCGTAGGCCTTGGTCGCCGCGTAGTTGGCTACCATCGCGGTGCCCTGAAAGCCACTCATCGACGACATCAGGATGATCCCGCCTTTGCCGCGTTGCACGAAACGGCGTCCGAAATAGTGTGATAGGCGAAGGGGGCCGTAGACGTTGACGTCGACCGCTTTGAGGTGCTCGCCGACATCGATGTCGAGGAAGGCCCCAATGGGAGAGTACGCCGCGTTGTAGATCATCAGGCCGACGTCCAAACCTTCGGTCGCCGCGCTGACTCCCTCTACGGCGTCGGCGGAACCGAGATCGAGCGGGTGCACCTTCACCTCGACCTCGTGTTTCTGTCGAAGCTCGGAGGCCAGCTCCTCGAGGGGGGCGACCCGGCGCGCAACCAACACCAGATTCATTCCCCGGGCTGCGAGCTTCTGCGAAAACGAGGCGCCGATGCCCTCGGACGCGCCGGCCACCACTGCCCACGGTCCGTAACGCGCGACGAATTCAGTCATTCAGGCGGACTCGGTGAAGGGCGTCTCGGTGTTGTACATCCGTTTGATGACGTAAATCGGGGCCAGGAACCAGGGAGCGTTCAGCGCGAGGACCAACAGCGGCGAGGGCGTCGGGTGCGGCCCCATGAATTCCTCGCCGAGGATGATGGTGACGTTGGTTAGCATGACGGAAGCCCAAATGATGCTGGGGATGCGGATCCAGTTCTTGCCTTTCGTCCATGCGTAGATCGCGAAGACGTAGAACGGACCGAAGAGCAGGGAGTCGATCCAAATCGTCATGCGCCACCAAACCGGACGCGCAATCAGGACGGGATCGAAGTTGTTGCCGTACCAGTGGATGATGTCCACGAAGAACGCGGGCGGCCATAGTGGGTATTCCCAGTCGCCGCTGATGTCAGGCAGTACGATCTGCTCGACATCGACGATGTAGGTGATGAGTAGAATGTTGATCCAGAAGTAGATCAGAACAACGATGTCACCCTTACGGCGAGACAGTGGAATGACGCGATCCATAGATACCCTCGTTCGGCGAAGTCCCGGCGAGGTTACTCGGCGCCGACGAAAAATCTACCGTAAATCGCCCGAGGGAAGCTCGCTCTGGGGCAGAAAGCCGCGCCCGACCATGAACCGCGCCATCTCGGTCAGATAAGCGCCACGGTCCATGTGAATGATGTGGCTTCCCGGGAACCAGTGGATGCGGCATCGATCCCAGTGGTCCCACAGAAGGCGTGAATGTTTGGGGGGCGCGAGCCGATCGCCGACACCGGCGACGATCATCAAACGCTCCGGCGGCAGCACGGGCGCGTATGTGAGTGGACAGCTCACGGCAACCATCCGCCTCACCTCCGCGAAGTCGATCCCCGTGCTCGCGAGCGCTCCGCGGAGCAGCAGGCCGATCGGCTGCCACTCGAGCACCAGGTCGGCCAGGCTCACGACGGGGACGTTCGGAATCGCGAACGACAATCTCTCTTCCACACTCGCGAGCATGGCGGCCGTGAAGCCCCCGAGGCTCAGTCCCGTAACGCCTATCTGCTCGGCCCCTCGTTCTCGCTGCAGCCAGTCGAACAGAATTCTGAAATCGAAAACCGATTGCGCGACGGCTTCATTGAGCCGTGAGGAGCCACCCGCAAAGTAACCGTGGCCGGAGAAGGGCGAGAATCGTGTCTGCCGAGGGCCGTGGAACGGGAGCGTGAACAACACGATATTGCAACCCATGCGGTAGAACCACGGGAGCGCGAAGAACCATTCGTTGACGAGGTACCAGTCCGCGGTGAAGCCGTGGATCGCAACGATCGTCGGCCGTGGCTCGTCACCCCGATGGCGAAGCAAGCGCGCGTGCGCTACCCGGTTGGCGGTGTGCCGCAGATACGGCTTGCGCTGGCGCGGATGGATAGGCTCAAACGGACTATCGAAGCTCAACGCCTCGCAGATCCCGTCTTCCGGCTCGAAACGTGGCAACCAGCGCCCCTTTTTCGCGCGCACCCGAACGCCCGAAGGCGGCGTCGCGAAGAAGCGCGTCGGGTCAGCTGATTCAGCGATGTCGGCGTACAACTCCGTATCGCGCATCGCCTTGCGCAGCTCGATGGGATTGTACCCCAACGGCAGTGCCATGCTGGAAATCATCGAAGCGGCTGCTGCGCGCAAAACCGTGTCGACGCTCGCGGTCGCGCCTACGCGCAGACGGTCATGCAACGCGAGATTAAAACCCTCCGGGCGGCGCGCGAACTCACGGTCGAGTTCCTCCCACCAGTGCCCCTTAGCGAGAAGCGACGGCGCTCGTGCGCACGATTCATGCGCGATCCGGGACACGACGGAGGAATCGTCCACCTACTCAGCATACCGGATCACGATCACGTTGCACCAATTTGCCCTAGCGGCTGGGCTCCACCTCGAATGGCAACGCCCCGAGCAGAGCCCCGTCCGTGCTTCGGATCTCCACGCGCCACAACCCGGGTTCGTTCGCGTGCCTGGTGTGGGCCCAGGTTCGCCAACGGGGCACGGCCGGCGGAATATTCAGTTCGATGCCGCCGCTGACCTGCCCCTCGGGCCCGATGAAGTGAACCAACAGCACCTTCGCCTCGTCGGACTCGTTGCTGACTTCGACGAAGGCGTAGATCCGTTCCTCGGCACGTTCGAAGAGAGCCGATGGGGCAACCGGCTCGCGATGCTCGACCTCAGGCGCAGTGACTAGGCGCCGAATCGTGAGCCCGTCCGTGGTGTGTAGGACAGGCTCAATGGCCAGCGCGGCTTTCGGCAGATCCGGCTCTTTCTCCGCCACGGGTGTGGGCAAGGCCGACGGAGCTGTCGACGTCAGCAAGGGCTTGGCTGATGTGGCCCGCTCGATCGCGTTGGACCGGGACGGCTTGGCTTCGTTACAACCGACCGCGGCCAGCACGACCAGGACGATGGGAATGGTGATTGTGCGCTTGATGTTCATGGGACCTCCTGCCCCATGACAAAGCACGCTCCGTGCCAGGCCGAATCGCCTGCGTCCGGTGCCTATGGCCGACCGTCGTCGTGTCACTGGAGACGCGGCCGTGTGTCAGGAGCCACGCCGCATGCTCGGGGGCTATGGCGTGTCGCGGGCAGCGCCTTACACTCGGCCGATGGATTCTCGGCCCAGCCTCGACCGGCCGCAGCTGCTCGGTGTGTTTCGTCAGCTGAAGCACGGGGTCACTCTCGTCTGGACGACGAACCGGGGGTTGAGCATCACGCTTGGGGTCTTGAGCTTGGTGGCCGGCGTTCTCCCGGCGGCCGCCGCTTGGGTAGGCAAGTTGATCGTCGACTCCGTGGTCCGTGCAGCGCAGAGCGGCGCCGGAGAGGACCAGCGCGCCGCCCTGACTTGGGTCGCGGTGGAGCTCGGGCTGGTGGCGGTGTTAGCGGGCGCGCAACGAGGACTGAGTACGTGCCAGCAGCTCTTGCGCGCCCTCCTCGGTCAACGGGTCAACGAGATGATCCTCGAAAAAGCGCTAACCCTCGATCTCGCAGCCTTCGAGGACTCGGAGCTCTACGACCGAATGACCCGCGCTCGTCGGGAGGCATCTCAGCGGCCCCTCAGCTTGGTGATGCGGAGCTTTCAGCTCGCGCAACATTCCATCTCGTTGGTCGCCTACGGCGGGCTTCTGTTACAGCTGTCCGTGTGGGCGCTTGCCGTTTTGGTGGTCGCCGCGATCCCTTCGTTCTTCGTCGAGACACGGTTCTCGGCGGACGCGTTTCGGCTGTTTACGTGGCGGGCGCCCGAAACCCGAAAGCAGAACTACCTCGAGGTTCTGCTTGCCCGGGAGGACTTCGCGAAGGAGGTCAAGCTGTTCGACCTCGGGCCCGTTTTCTTGGATCGATATCGCGAGATCTTTCGCCAGCTGTACACGGAAGATCGGGCTCTCACGCTGCGCCGCGGCGGCTGGGGCTTCGTGCTCGGCCTTTTGAGCACTGTGGCCTTCTACGGCGCCTACGCCTGGATCGTCCTCGAAACGGTGGCAAAGCGGATCACCCTCGGCGACATGACGATGTACCTCTTGGTGTTCAAGCAGGGGCAATCTGCATTGGCAGCCATGCTCACGTCGATTGGCGGAATGTACGAGGACAGCCTCTATCTATCGAATCTCTACGAATACCTGGAGTACGAGGCGCCGGACGAAGGAGGCTCGGCGACAGAAGGCCCCGAGCCTGGCGACGGCATTCGGTTCGAGAATGTGAGCTTCCGCTATCCCGACGCCGACACGCACGCCCTTCACGAGGTGAGTCTTCACCTGCGCCCCGG
>JAUXFZ010000140.1 GCA_030622585.1 Myxococcales bacterium | reverse complement strand
CTTGTCGCCCAGCGCGCGAAGCTTCGCAACGGCATCCTTGCGATCGGAGCAAGTGTCTCCCTGCTCGTGGTCCAGCAGGTACGACGCGAGCCGATCGAGTTGGTCGCCCAAACCCACCTCATCGGCGACGGCCAGCGCGTGCTGACGCCTGCGTAGAGTTTCGTCGGACGACGCCAAGCTGACGAGCCGAGCTTCGGCGCCGCCGTCGCCCACCTCGCGGACCAGCATCCCCATGAACTCGATCGCATCATCGACGACGCCGGGTGCCTTCTTGTCGAGCATGAGATCGAGATTGGTGCGCATGAGCTCGTCATTCGCGAGCTTCGGCTCCAGCAGGATCGCCTTTTCATAGGCAACCAACGCCAGGATGCTGCGCTGGGCATTCGCGTGAGCGTGGCCGAGGACCATCTGCGCGTAGGGCTCTTCGCGAACTGCCTGCTTGTGCTCGATGAGATACGCCGCGGCATCCTTCGGACGGCCTTGCTCGAGCATCTCCGCGGCGGTCTCTGCCTCAGGACCATGTTTCGGCGCGACCATCGGTAAATGGTTGCGCGTGGGAAGGTAGTCCGGACCGGTGCTGCCGAACACGAAGACCATCGAGGCCATGAAGGCGATAATCGTCACCGTCGTCCCGGCGATCTGCTTCGGCGTTCTCCGCGTGGTGACGGCACGGGCCACCGCCGGAGCAACGGTCTCCCGAAAGCCCTCGACAACCAACGACGGGATCTCCCGCAACCCCGAATCACCCTCCCCGAAAGGCAAGCTCCCTTCGGCGCCGAGAATCTGGTCGATTCGGGCAATGTACTCGTCCGCGGTCGCGATGCGATCATCCTTGTTCTTTTCGAGGCCATCGCGAATCAACGCTTCGACGCTCTTCGGCACGCGCGCGTCGGGCGCTGTCTTTCGAAACGGAGGCACCTCAGCGGAGGTATGCATGCTCAAGAGCGCCACCACCTCGTCTGCCTCGAACGGCGGCACGCCGGCGATCATTTCGTACAACATCACCGACAGCGCATAGAGGTCGGCGCGCGCATCGATCGGCTGACCGAACGCCTGCTCGGGCGCGATGTAGGTGGGCGTGCCGATCGTGACCCCGAGTTGGGTCAGCCGCGGGTCATCGCTCTGCAGGTTCGCGCCATCGAAGAGCTTCGCAATGCCGAAGTCGAGGATCTTGGCAAAATCTGGGTCGTCGTCTTGGTCGACGAGGATGACGTTCTCGGGCTTCACATCTCGGTGGACGATGCCGGCCTCGTGGGCGCACGCCAGCGCACTCAACACATGCCGCCCAATGTGCAGCGCCCGCTTCCACTCGATGCCGCCTTCCGTCTCGATGAGGTCGAAGAGGGAGACGCCGTCGAGCACCTCGAGCACCATGTAGAGCGTGCCGTCTTCGAGGCGCCCAAAGTCCGAAACGTTCACGCAGTTCGGGTGGTCGACGCGGCCGGTCGCGAACGCCTCGCGCTCGAACCGCAGGGTCACCTCCTCGATGCTCTCCACCTCGGGGTGCAGCAATTTGAGGGCTACCGGGCGCCGAAGCGACAGGTGCTCCGCCAGATAGACGCACCCCATCCCGCCGGAGCCGAGGACGCCGGTAATGCGGAACTTGGAGTCCAAAATGTCCCCGGTCCGCGGAATCTGAGTTCCCAGGGCAGCCGGCAACGTCGGCGCTCGGCTCCCCGCTTCTGTCGTGCGCACCGATACAGTATTGCCAAAATCAGGGGCCGTTGCCTGCAAGACTCCGGTTGGGTGCGAACACTACGGAACTGCTCGCAAACACTCGAATCTGCCTGGAAGCGCGCGCGAACACATGCGAGATAGCTCACACGATGAAGAGACGAGTCAGAGGCTGTCGACGCGCGGCGGGTCTGTTGGTGATCGCCCTGCTCTCAATGACGGCAACCACCGAGGCTCAAATTGCGCAAGTCGTGGAGTCTCCCTACGCGGCGCCCCCGGACCAAGCACTGGTCGTCTTCTCGCGTCCTCGCCGCAGACAAGCAAGCGACGTGACCTATCGGGTCGTCAGTCATGCGGGCCGATGCCTCGCGGTACTCGAAAACGGCTGGCAGATGGGCGTCACCATGTGGCCGGGGAGACACATGGTGATGGTCGTCACCGGTACGGCGCCGCCAACCATCCAGCTCATGGAGCTCCGGCTCAGCGCGGGCAAGACGTACGTCGTCAATCTTCGTTCGCGGGTGCACGTGAAAAGCCCGGTCCGGATCCGGATCGTTCGGCGCGCGGATCAACCGCTCGAAGCGTTTCCGCCCGCCGTCGTCAAGCTGGCGCCTGTCGATCCAGACTTGAGAAGGTGCACCGAATGGGTGTCTTGGAAGCGCTCGAAAATCGAAACCAGAGCCGAGCAGGTGAAAGGGAAGTGGGACGAGGCCGGCGACGAGTACCGCGCAGCGCTTACTGTGCGCCGCAACGACGGTTGGACGGCAGCCGAAGTACCAGCACCCTGAGTCACGAGAGCGACTGGTCGTCGATGTTCCAGCGCTTGAGCGCCCGGCGGAAGCTGCGTGCGTTGGTGTAGCCCGCGTGCCGCATGGTCTCCTCGGGCGTTTGCTTGCGCTCGACGCAAGCAAGAAGGACTGACTTGCGGGTTGCGTCGACCAACGTGCGGAACGTAGTGCCGTCTTCTTGAAGACGACGTTGGAGCGTGCGCGGGGTCATGTGAAGCGCCGATGCAACCCCTTCGATGCCGGATTGACCTCTCGGAAGTAGGATCTGGATTCTGTCGCGCACCGTGTCGACGAAGTGATGGGATTCGAGCGCGGCGTGAAGCCCGGCCGCTACGCCACGAAGCTGCCCGTGAAGTGCCCGGTTGCCGTGTACGAATCGAAGGCCCCAACTTTCGTCATCCACCAGGATCCTGGTCTTAGGCTGCCCGAACGTGACCGAGCAACCGAAGGCGCGCGTGTAGTCTTGAATCTGGCCGCGATACGAATGCTGGAACTCGACGGCGCACGCGGCAAAGCGGTCGTCGGTCGCGAAGCGCAGCATCTTCATGACAGCGACGGCAATGAACTCCATTTCATGCGCCATGATCGGCAGCTCGTACTCGATCTTGTTGATCTCGAGAGCGTGAAACTCAGGATGCTCGCCCAGGGTCAGCACGCGCCCGTGCGACAAGAGCTCTTGATAACGCAGGCTCGCCTCGAGCCCCTCCCCGAGCGCCTCGGCGCTCGTCAGGAGCAGGACGACCAAGTGATCGGCTCGCGCCTCCCAGACCTCGCCTACGCTGAGCCCGAGAAAGCGATCTCCGCTCGAGGCGAGCGCCGCACGCCAAAGGCGACCGGTCACGTCACGCGCTGGGCGGCTGTTGGGATCGGTGTAAGCCTCGAGATCAACGCCGATCTCCTTACATAGCGCATCGACATCGAGCCCCCGACGGCGGAACGCGCTCACCACGCCGCGGGTCCACGTGCCAGATACGCTGAGCCCGTTGCTGATGCCTGCCTTCCCTGATGAATCGCCCACCGCGGCCGATCGATCCACATGGGCGAAAGAATTACAAGCCTGTAGGGTGAATTGTCACAAAACGTGGCGCGATCGGTGCCCCATTTTGTCGCCGCGAGTACCGCAGAGACCGGTAGCTTCCAGCTTGTCATTCGGTGCGAGGCGGGCACCAGCGGTACGGAACGCAGGCGAAGGATGAGCCCACCATCCCATCCTTAGTCAGGCGAAACCGCGTTCCCCAAAGATGGTGCCCGCCTTAACCTCCCCCCTTGTGGAGCCCGTTTGAGGAGCCGATCAGTGTTTCACCACGCTGATCGGCTTCGCTTTAGTTTATGCGCTCCAGTCCTCAGCCCGCCTCATCCGGCGCGGGCTGTGCCTCTTTGAGCAGCGGGCAAAACTCCGGCAGCACCAGGTCGATGGCGCCAGGAACGGCCTCGAAGCGAATCACCTTGGAGCGATACGGCTCGCCGTCGAGGTTGAACGGGGCGATCTTGTCTTGTGCCGACATCTCGACCCATTTCGTTTGAAACAGCTTCACGAACTCACCCTCAGGCGAGGGATTGAGGAGCTCGTCCCTCACCTGCCGGAGATCTCTGGCCGCGAAATCGATCACGATCAATACATCCAGAAGCCCGTCGTCGATGCACGCGTTGGGTGCCAGCACCTGCCCCCCACCGGCCTGCCTTCCGTTGCACACGGCGCCGACGATGGCAGCCCCCGAAAGCTCGGTGTCTTCAGTCACGAACTTCCCGCGGTACGGGGTGAAGCTCATGGCTTTGACCAGCCCGGTGAGGGTATACGCGCCACCGCCCAGGAAGTTCTTGAGCTCGACGGGGGTATCCACCGTCACCTCGGCGCCGAATCCGCCCGAGGCGACATTCACGAAATAGCGGTCATTGGCTTTGCCGACATCGATGGGCGTGCTCTTGCCCTCGACTGCCAACGAGAGCGCCGCCACCGGATCACGGGGAATGTTGCAACCCGTCGCAAAGTCATTGGCGGTGCCTAAAGGCATGATCGCCAGCTCGGGGCGCCGCGACAGCTTCATCATGGCGTTGGCCAGCTCGTTGATCGTGCCATCGCCCCCGCCCGCGACGAGGCGTTCAACGCCCTCGGCCACAGCTTCGTTCACCAGACGTTCCGCATCGCCGAACTCATAGGTCACGCGGACTTCGAAAGCGGGAAACTTCTTCCGTGTTTCGGAAATGGCGTCCCGGACGTTCTTCGATCCCGCCTTTTTCCCATTCAAGATGATGCGCGTCTTCATGGTGTGTTCCCCGGGAGGTTTTGCTTCGCTGCGCTCCTCGGGTCGAGCGTAGTCCGGCCGAACACGTCGTCAATCTCGCATGGCCAACCTCGCGCCCGCGATTGGGTGACTTTGGCCGCGAAGGTGCCATGGTGGGAACCGCCCCGACGACCTCGTTGTGGCGCTGGGCCCGCTGGACGGATAGCCCGAATCGGAGAAGCAGAGATGCAGCAAACCCTTCGCAAACTCGCAGTCGCGATGACCGTTTCCGCACTGGCCGCCTGCGCGTCCGACACAACGCGGGTCGGCGCTCCGGAGCCGGCTGCTCGCGCGCCTGGCACGTCCGCTGACGCGGTTCCCTTCGATCAGATCAGGGACGCGATGACGCCCGGGGAGACGCGCGCCTACGGCCGTACATCACCGACCAAGGTCAGGACGCGAATCGGCGACATCGAGTTCACTGACGGCGGCTTCGCAGGTGGCTATCCGACGCTCGCCAGCACCGAGAAGTTGACTGACGAATTGGACTTCCAGCGTGCCACGCAGGCCTACCTCTGGGCACTGCCGCTGGTGAGTTACGGAGAGTGGCTTCGCGCCCACGAGGAGGTCTTCCACGCGGGTGACGGCGACATCGTCCAGTCCAAGACACCCCAAGCCAAGCAGGGCATTCTGACGGCCAACGTCACCACTCCGTACGCCGTGTCATTCGCGGACCTCACGCGCACGGGGCCGCTTGTGCTCGAGGTTCCCGCCGGGCCGTCGGCGGGCGTCATCGACGACATGTGGGAGCGGGCGATCGCGGACTTCGGCGTCTCCGGCCCCGACAAGGGGAAGGGCGCGAGGTATCTGATCCTGGGCCCCGGCATGGCGGCCCCGCAGGGCCTGGACTCGGGCAAGTTTCGCGTCGTACAGAACCTCACCAACGTCGTGTTCATCGCGATTCGCGCCCTTCAGCCCGATCCCGCCGACGCGGATACGTTCCTGCGCAAGGTGAAGATCTACCCCTACGACAAACGCGACAGCGACCCCAAGACGAGGGTCATCGTTGTCGGCGACGATATCGCGTGGGGCCAGTGGCAACCGCGCGGCATGGACTATTGGAGGGCGCTCAAGACGATCCTCGACCGCGAGGTGGTTGCGCCACGCGACCGCTTGATGCTGTCGATGCTCGACTCGCTGGGGCTGCGGAAGGGTGAGGCCTTCAATCCGGACGCGCGCCAGAAGCGCCTGCTCAAGGAAGCTGCCGTGGTCGGCGAAGCGATGGCCAAGGCCACGACCTTCGACAAGCCCTTCGCGAACGGCGACCTGTACAGGGGGACCCATTGGGACCAACTGCTAATCGTCCCCTACGACGATCGGGCCGAGTACACCGACCAGATGTATCGCCGCGCGGCATTCACCTATGAAGCCGTCTCCCGCGGCAAGGCGTACTACATCCAGAAGCCGGGCATCGGCCAGCAGTACCGCACGGCATACAAGGACGCGGACGGCCAGTTCCTGCTGGGCCGCGAGCACTACACCTTGACCATGCCGAAGAACCCGCCCGCGAAGATTTTCTGGTCCGTCGTGGTCTACGACGTGAACACCCGCACGCCGATCATCAACTCGGAATGGCGCGCAGTGGTCAGCTCCCGCACCGGCTTGAAGGAGAACGCGAATGGCTCGGTCGTCCTGCACTTCAGCCCGAAACTGCCCGCCGGGGTAGCCAAGGAGAACTGGATCCAGACCAACCCGGAAGAAAGCTGGTTTACCTACCTGCGCTTTTACGGCCCCACCAAGGAGTACTTCGACCAGTCGTATCCGCTTCAGGACATCCAGCGCGTCAAGTAGTCGGCGACTAGGGGGTGTCCCATTCGCGGGGCTGCGCGCAAGGCGAAGGGATGGTCGAGCCTGTCATGGTCTGGGACACGGCCGTGCCGCCCGCTGGCGCGACCGTGTACACCG
>JAUXFZ010000310.1 GCA_030622585.1 Myxococcales bacterium | reverse complement strand
GAACACCAGTGGGCCCGCTTTGACCTGTCACCCCGACGTGACAGCCAACACCGCGCCCACCTTGAAGAATGAAGTCACCGTCAGAATCTATCGTTCGAGGGTCTGGCAGCGCGCAATCGGTCGCGCACGCCTGGGGAGCGTCTCCGTTGGCCGCGCCGTTGTCACAAACCTCGCCCGCGTCGACGACGCCGGCGAACAAGCTGCCAAGTTGGCGATACTGCATGACTCCCCTTCTCCCGGGCACCCCCAAGGCCCCGGTAGAAACGATTACACCATATCAACGGATTCCTACAGTTTCAACGGATGAGATAAGAAACTTCAGGTGACACGCGCCCCGCCTAAACAACCCATCATTTCGCCTAGTTAGATAGAAACTTTAGTGTCCCCTAGGATAGGAAGGTGTTTACGGCTTGGGCGGCGCCTCGGCCTTCGGCTATTCCCCAGACTACGAGGGACTGGCCTCGGCGGCAGTCGCCGGCGGCGAAGACGCCTTCCGTGCTGGTGGCGTATTCGCCGTACTCTGCCTTGAAGTTGCTGCGGGCGTCGCGCTCGAGGCCGAGTTGTTCGGCGAGCGTGTCCTCGGGGCCGAGGAAGCCCATCGCCAAGAAGATGAGGTCGGCTTCGAATACCTCTTCGGAGCCAGGCACTTCGCTCATCTGCCACTTGCCGTCTACGTCTTTCGTCCACTCGACCCGCACCGTCTCGATGCCGGCGAGGTTCCCGCTGCCATCGTCGAGGAAGCGCTTGCTGAGCACGCAGAACTCGCGGGGGTCTTTACCGAACTTCGCTTCGGCTTCTTGGTGACCGTAATCAACCCGGAAGATGACGGGCCATTCGGGCCAGGGATTGTCCGGTGCGCGTTCGGCTGGGGGCTTCGGCAAGAGCTCGAAGTTGACCAGGGATGTGCAGCCGTGGCGAATCGAGGTTCCGATGCAGTCGGTGCCGGTGTCGCCACCGCCGATGACGATCACGCGCTTGCCCTTCGCACTGATGTACGCGCCGTCTTCGAGCTTGCTGTCCATCAGGCTCTTGGTGTTCTTGAGTAAGAACTCCATGGCGAAGTGTACGCCGTTGAGCTCGCGTCCGGGGATCGGTAAATCGCGCGGTCGTGTTGCGCCGCAAGCAAGGATCAGGGCGTCGTGCTCGCTGCGCATCTTCCGAGCGTCCGTGTTCACGCCAACATGCGCATTGGTCACGAACTCGACGCCTTCCGCGCGCATGATGTCGAGGCGTCGATCGACGATGCCCTTGTCGAGCTTCATGTTCGGGATGCCGTAGGTGAGCAGGCCGCCAATGCGGTCATCGCGCTCGTAGACGGTCACGCTGTGACCTGAGCGGTTGAGCTGTTGGGCTGCGGTAAGCCCGGCGGGACCGCTGCCGATGATGGCGACCTTCTTACCCGTGCGTTTGGTCGGGGGTTCCGGGTGAATCCAGCCTTCCTCGAAGCCCTTGTCGACGATCGCGACCTCGATGTTCTTGATGGTCACGGCGGGTTCGTTGATCCCGAGGACACACGCACCCTCGCAAGGGGCCGGGCAGACGCGTCCCGTGAACTCGGGAAAGTTGTTCGTCTTGTGCAGGCGATCCAGCGCCTCACGCCAACGCCCGCGATAGACGAGGTCATTCCACTCGGGGATCAGGTTGTCGATGGGACAGCCCGTTGCCGATAGGCAAAACGGCACACCGCAATCCATGCAGCGGGCGCCCTGCGTCCGAAGGTGCTTCTCGGGGACGTCCACGGTGAACTCGCCCCAGCCGGAGATCCGCTCCAACGGATCGCTGTACGGAATCGTCTCGCGTTGAAACTCTTTGAAACCGGTTGGCTTACCCATCGTCTTACTCCGCCGCCGGAAGGCCATGGGATGGAGCGACGGCGGGCCCAGGAACACCTACCGAAAGGTCGCCCTTCTCACGGAGCACTCGTTTGTAGTCGATTGGCATCACCTTCACGAAGGTCTGAAGGGCGTTGTCCCAGTCCTGCAGCAAACGCTCGGCGACAGCCGAGCCGGTGTAGTCGAAGTGCTCCTCGATGAGCCCCTTCACAATTGCGATCTCTTCTTGATGTTCGAGACGATCGAGGTCGACCATCTCTTGGTTGCACTTCGAGGCGAAATCGTTGTTCGCGTCGAGCACGTACGCAACGCCGCCACTCATGCCCGCGCCGAAGTTGCGGCCCGTGTCGCCTAGGATCACCGCTCGGCCACCCGTCATGTACTCGCAGGCGTGGTCACCGACCCCTTCGATAACAGCCCATGCGCCCGAGTTTCGAACGCAAAAACGTTCCGCCGCCCGGCCCCGGAAAAATGCCTTCCCGCTAACGGCGCCGTACAGAACGACGTTACCGATGATCATGTTCTCCGCAGGTACGAACGTCGCCTTCTTCGATGGGTAGACGATGATTTTTCCGCCGGACAAGCCCTTGCCGACGTAGTCGTTCGCGTCGCCCTCGAGCTCGAGGGTCACGCCCTTGGCAAGCCATGCACCAAAGCTCTGCCCCGCGGAGCCATCGAACTTGAAGTGCACGGTTTCATCGGGGAGGAGCTCTTCGCCCCACACCTTGGCGATCTCGTGACTGAGCATGGTCCCAACCGTGCGGTTGGTGTTCTTGATCTTGAGCTCGCCGCGAACCTGTTTGCCCTCGGTGATGGCCAGCTGGGCCAGCTCGATCAAGCGGTTGTCGAGCGCCTTGTCGAGGCCGTGGTCTTGCGACTTGGTGCAGTACACCTCGGTGACCGCGTTCTTCTTCCTGGCCGGAGTGAGAATCGGCGTGAGGTCGATCCCCTGCGCCTTCCAGTGGACGATGGCGTCCGTGGCGTCGAGCATGTCGACGCGGCCCACCATCTCGTTGAAGGTGCGGAACCCGAGCGAAGCCATGATCTCGCGCGCTTCCTCCGCGACCATGAAGAGGTAGTTGATGACGTGCTCCGGCTTTCCCTTGAACTTCTGACGAAGCTCTGGGTCTTGCGTAGCGATGCCGACCGGACAGGTGTTGAGGTGGCACTTACGCATCATGATGCAGCCCATCACGATGAGCGGCGCGGTGCTCAAGCCGATCTCTTCGGCCCCGAGGAGTCCACCGATGACGACGTCACGGCCGGTCTTCATCTGGCCGTCCGTCTGTAAGACGACGCGGCTTCGAAGATCGTTCATCACCAGCGTTTGGTGCGTCTCGGAGATACCAAGCTCCCAGGGAAGACCCGCATGCTTGATCGAGGTCAAGGGCGACGCGCCCGTGCCACCGTCGTGACCGCTGACGAGGATGTGATCGGCGTGCGCCTTCGCGACACCCGCCGCTATGGTGCCGACACCGACTTCGCTGACCAGCTTGACGCTGATGCGCGCAGAGGGGTTGGTGTTCTTGAGGTCGTGGATCAGCTGCGCGAGATCCTCGATCGAGTAGATGTCGTGGTGCGGCGGGGGGCTGATCAGGCCGACGCCCGGGGTCGAGTGGCGCACCGAGGCGATCTTCTGGTCGACCTTGCGGCCGGGAAGCTCGCCCCCCTCACCTGGCTTGGCGCCCTGTGCCATCTTGATTTGGATCTCGTCGGCGTTGGTGAGGTAGTTGATCGTCACACCGAAACGCCCGGAGGCGACCTGCTTGATCGCCGAACGCAACGGGTTCATCGAGCCATCGGGCAGTGGCAGGTAGCGCTCCGGGTCCTCACCGCCCTCGCCCGTATTGGACTTGCCCCCGAGCTCATTCATCGCGATGGCAAGCGTCGAGTGCGCCTCCACCGAGATGGAGCCGAAGCTCATCGCGCCGGTCGCGAACCGCTTTACGATCTCGCTGGCGGGCTCCACCTCGCTCAGCGGGATGCTCTGCGCCTTCTTGAAGCGCATCAAACCACGGAGCGTGCATCGATCCCTGGCGTTGTCGTTCACTCGCTCGGCGAATCGTCTATACGTATCGCCATCGTTCGTGCGCGCCGCCACCTGAAGGTCGGCGATGGCCTCCGGGTTCCACATGTGTCGCTCGCCCTTGGCGCGCCAATGAAACTGCCCGTCGTTCGGAAGAATCGGCAGCCGAGGCTCGGTCTCGTCCGGGTAACCGAGCTCGTGCCGATCGACCAGCTCCTGCGCGACGACGTTGAACCCGATGCCCTGAATGCGGCTCGCCGTCCCGGCAAAGCAGAGGTCGACCACGGAGCTGTTGAGGCCCACCGCTTCGAAGATCTGCGCGCCCTTGTACGACTGAAGCGTCGAGATACCCATCTTGGCGAACACCTTGAGCATCCCCTTGGCGACCGCCTTGCGATACCCCGTGACGATGCTGTCGTCGTCCGGGAACGTGTCGGCGTCGAGCGTGCCGAGCCGGCGCTCCTGCCACAGCGCCTCGAACGCGAGGTATGGATTGATCGCGTCGGCACCGTAGCCGACGAGGCAACAATG
>JAUXFZ010000078.1 GCA_030622585.1 Myxococcales bacterium | reverse complement strand
GTACATCGATAGGGCGGTCGACTTCTGCAACGACTCGGTCTGGGGGACCCTCAACGCCGGCATCTTCGTGCATCCCAAGTCGCTCAAAGACCCCGCGGTTGCCGCGGCTGTCGAGCGAGCGATCGCCAACCTTCGGTACGGAAGCATCGGCATCAACCACTGGCCCGCACTCAACTACGCACTGGTCACCCCGACCTGGGGTGCGTTCCCAGGGCACACGACCGAAGACATTCGCTCCGGCCGAGGCATCGTGCACAACACGTACATGTTCGACAAGCCCCAGAAGTCCGTGCTGCGTGGGCCGTTCCGCGTTTGGCCGAAGCCCCTTTGGTTCATCGACAACAAGGCCGGAGCCACCGTTGGCCGAAAGATGACGTATTTCAACGCCGACCCGTCGTTGATGAGGCTTCCTGGTATCCTTTGGGCGGCGATGTTCGGCTAAGCGTCTTTGCGCGCGAGCAGGGCCTCGTAGGCTCGGCCGAGCCCGGCATCCGTCGCAACGTCGAGGCCTGCACCGTGCCAGCCCGCCTCTTGCAGCTGGCCGAACGGGTCCCGTGTGCCGTGGAATCCCGCGCGCTGGTCGACGACCGTCTCGAATCCCGCGCCGAGCAAGTCGCCCGCCGCGCGCAGCGAGCGAACGCCTGTCCTGCACCCGAGCACGAGCTTCGCATCTTTCGCAAAGACGCCCGCCACCACCGACAAGAAGTCTGGGTTTGGGCGCATACCTGACGGTGTCGCGTGCAGCAGCGGGATGTTGTACGCGCCACGGGGATGGCCCGCGTCGAACTCCGGAATGGAGCGAACGTCGAGGTATACATGGCCTTGTTCCCTGATGAGCGCGTCGGCCTCCTGGGGCGAAACCCTTTTGACGGTCATGCGGTACCTCTAGGGTCGTCCCGGACCGGAGCAAGCCGGCGTGTCAGGCCTTCGTGTTTTCCAGGAACAATTTTTCGAGGGTCTGCCGCTCCGGGATCATCGCATCGAGCCGCGCGCCTGCTGCGTTCGAGATTCGGATGATGTCGTCGACCGCGTTCTGACCCTCGACTCTTAGGGTGAGATGCCCCCCGCCGTAGTCGAGGATCGCTCCCCGCGAGCTGAGCGCATCCTTGAGCGCGTGCGATGTGCCGCTCAGGCGAATCTCGACCCGCCGCCCTGCGGTCTCCACCAGATCGTGCACTTGCCCTTCGGACGTGATCTTGCCGCGTTGCATGATCACGACCCGGTCGCACAGTTCTTCGACATCGCTCAGGATGTGGCTCGTGAACAAGAGCGTCTTTCCGCGCTCTCGTTGCTCGAGCAACAGATCACGCACCTCTTTTCGGCCAATCGGGTCGAGGCCACTCATCGGTTCGTCGAGTATCAACAGCTCCGGATCGTGTAGCAGAGCCTGGGCGAGTCCTATCCGCTGCATCATGCCTTTGGAGAACTTCCCGATCGGCCGGTCCACCGCGTGGCGAAGACCGACTTTGTCGATCATCGCCTCCGAGCGAACACGTCGATCGGTTGCGGAAAGCCCGACTAGCCGGCCGCACAGGTCCAGAAATTCGAGAGGCTTGAGGTACTGATAGATGTACGGATTCTCGGGCATGTAGCCGACCCGTTTCGCTGCTTCGCGATCGTCAGCCGAGCGGCCGAAGAGCCGGATCTCGCCTTCGGTCGGGAAGATGAGCCGAAGGATCGCCTTAATGGTGGTGGTTTTGCCCGCACCGTTGGGTCCGAGGAGGCCGAAGATCTCCCCTCTCTTCACGTTGAAGCTGGTGCCGTTGACCGCCTCCACGCGCTTTCGGAAGAACCCGATGTGAAAGACCTTCCGAAGACCAAGCACCTCCAGCACGAGATCATCCCCCATGGAGCACCCCCCGCAGACCTCGGACCACTTCGTCGACCTCGTTGTTGCGCATCTGCGGGTAGAGCGGAAGGGCGATGCCCCGTGCTGCGAGATGCTCGGCAATGGGCAGCGAAGCCTCACTTCCCGCGAAGCTCCCGAGCTTATGAATCGCGAACGAAAGGAGCCCGGTTTCGACGCCGCGCTCGCGCATTTTCTCGCGCACAGCGTTGCTGTCGGGGCCCTGAGGCAGGATCACACCGAAAGTTTGGTAGTTGGATTCCGACCCCGACGGCGTGCTTTGGAGATCGACTTCGCCATCCAGCGCATCGCGATAGAGGGCGGCGAGCTCGCGGCGTCGCGCGACCATCTCGTCGAGCCGTTGGAGCTGCGCCAGTCCGAGCGCGGCCGCAATGTCGGTCATCCGGGAGTTGCCGGCCGCGACGACGAACTCTCCGCGCAGCTGTCCGTGGTTGCGCAGCATGCGGAGCTTTTCGGCAAGGTCATCCTCGTCGGTGAGGCACATTCCACCCTCACCCGTCGTTAGGATCTTCCGCGGATGAAAGCTCAGGCACGATATCTTGCCGAGGCTGCCGCACGGGCCGCTCGCGAAGCGGCTCCCGAGTGCGCAGGCTGCATCTTCGATGATGGGCAGCGCCCCGAGCGCCTCGCGGATCTGTTCAGCCCGCGCGGGATTGCCGAACTGATCGATCACGATCGCCGCTCTCGTGTTGCCGTTGCGCGCTTCGCGCAGAGCCTCCGCGGTGCTGTTCCACTCCGCTTGATCGACGTCGACGAACCGAACCTTCGCCCCGGCAACTCGAACCGCATGTGCCGGGCTCGGCCAGCTCAAAGCCGGGCACAGCACCTCGTCGCCCGGCCCCACTCGGAGCGCCTTGAGCGCGAGCTGCAGCGCGGCGGTTCCGCTGGCCACCGCGACTGCGTGCCGGCGGCCAACCAGGGCGGCGACCGCCTGCTCGAAACGCTCGACCAGCGGTCCCTGCACCAGTTGTCCAGATTCGAGAACAGCGGCGACGGCGCGCTGCTCGTCCTCGCCGATCCACGGTTTCGCCAGGTGAATCAAAGTGGCTCGATCTTACCAGGTCGGCCTCCCAAACGACCAGATTGCGGGGGTCGGCCGCTCGCCGCACCTTACGCTCGTGGGTCCCGGGCTCCAACTCGAATCGCTGGAACGAGCACTCTCACGTCTCGGGATTCGCTTGGTCGAGGAGGAGCTCCCTGAGGAGGCCCACATCGACGGAGGCCTGTGTACGGTCGAGGGTCGGCTCGTGCTCTACGTCTCGCCCACGGCCCCACCGTGGCGCCGCGCCGAGGTACTGCTCCGCGCGCTCCGCCGGCTGCCTCACGGGGACCTGTGGCTTCCGCCGGAGATCCGCCTGCTGCTCCAGCGCGACGATTTCTGCGGCAACCCCGTTCGACTGTTAGGCTTGGAGGGCGAGGAAAAAACTTGAGTGGTTTAGGCTTGATACTTTCAGGGGGCGGCGCACGAGGCGCGTACGAAGTCGGCGTCCTCGAGTACATTTTCAGCGAGTTCGCAGACGCACAGGGCAACGCCCCAAAGGTTGATCTAATTTCGGGGACCAGCGTCGGTGCGGTCAACGGCGCATTCGTCGCCTCGGCTATTGGCGAGATGCCCGCCGCCATGAAAGATCTGGTCTCGTTCTGGGCGGACCTCGAGCTTCCAGACGTGCTCGGGTTTGGTTTCAAGCAGGCCGCAGGCCTCTACCGCGTGCTCCTCGGTGGCACCGGTCACGCGCGCGGGGTGTTCGACCCGGCACCCCTATCTGCCCTTGTGGGAAGGGCCGTTCGATGGCGACGGCTCCGGCGGAACATCCAAAGTGGCGTCCTCCGCGGCCTGACCGTCAGCACAACGCACGTCGGCACTGGGCAGCCGGTGATTTTCGTGGACGCGGCTCCCGGCGTTGGAATTCCCAAAGGTTTGGGCCTCCACGCGCTGGTCCGGCGGGCCAAGATCGGCCAGCACCACGTGCTCGCATCCGCAGCGATTCCGCTGATCTTCCCAGCGGTCGATATCGGCGACGAGATCCATTGCGACGGAGGTCTTCGCCTCAACACGCCAATGGGCCCTTCGGTGCACCTCGGGATGAATCGCCTGCTGGTGGTTGGGCTTTCGACTCCACACGAACCGGGGCGGCGCGCCGTGCAAGACGGTAAGTACCCTGGTGCGACCTACATGCTCGGCAAGGTGCTCAATGCGTTTCTACTCGATCACCTCAACACCGATCTTCTGGAGGTGCAGCGCATCAACGATTTCCTGAAGGACGGCATCCACGCTTACGGGCCCGAGTTCCTCGACCGCATCAACGACGCCGCCAAAGCGCGCGGTGCGTTGGCAGAGCGCCGCTTGCTCAACTCGCTCGTGCTGCGGCCCAGCACCGACATCGGCCAGGTTGCCTCCGACTATCTCGCTTCCAATCGCGTCCGTTTCGGCAAGGCCCTCGGTCGCGCGTTCATCAGCATGCTGGACGTCGGCGCTGGGGCGGACGCCGACCTGGCGAGCTACCTCTTGTTCGACGGTGGCTTCGCGCAGACCCTCATCGAAATGGGGCGCCGCGATGCGCACGCGAGGCGAGACGAGATCGAGGCGTTTCTCTTCGAAGACCCCGACGCCATCCTATCCCCATCCAACACTGTGGAGACGCTGGAACATTCAGAGTCCAAGCCCCCGGAATAGCCCAACCTTTCCTCCTCCCCTCGCCTGTGGACAAACAGTGGAATCCTGACCAGAGGGTCAGTGGCATTGTAATATTGTACCCATACAGTCGGCTGTGGTACGCTCCATGGGTGGCTCAACCCAGCGTCGCGCACATCTCTGAAAACGCGACTCAGTCGTCGCAGCGCCTCGTCCGGAACATCGGGCTCGTCGTCCGAGGCAAAGAAGAAGTCATCAAGTTGGCCGTCGTGTCGCTCTTGGCGCGGGGTCACTTGCTTCTCGAGGACGTCCCCGGCGTCGGAAAAACAACTCTGGCTCGGGCCCTCGCGGCGTCGGTAGGCGTTACCTTCCGGCGCCTTCAATGCACCTCCGATTTGATGCCCACGGATGTATTGGGCGGCAACGTGTTCAATCAGCTGCAGAGCACATTCGAGTTTCGGCCGGGTCCGATCTTCACGCAGGTCCTCCTCGCGGACGAGGTCAATCGCACAACGCCCAAGACACAAAGCGCCCTCCTCGAAGCCATGGATGAACGCCAGGTTTCGATCGACGGTGAAACGCACAAGCTCGAAGAGCCGTTCTTCGTCGTGGCTACGCAGAACCCGCAAGAATTTTACGGCACGTATCCTCTGCCGGAGTCGCAGCTCGATCGCTTTCTCGTGCGGCTGAGCATCGGCTACCCGCCGCCGAGCGTCGAACGCGAGGTGCTTACTCGTCGCGGTGCCGATCCGGTGCAACAGCTCGAGGCGGTCATGAGCGCCGGCGAGCTTCGACATGTGCAGCAAGCCGTCGACTCGGTCCGGGTGGACGACGCGATCCTCGACTACCTGCATCGAATCGTGATCGCCACGCGCAACACGCCTCTGCTGTCGATCGGCGTCTCCACGCGCGGTGCACTCGGTTTCGAACGCGCGGTGCGGGCTCGGGCTTTGGTCGAAGGGCGGACCTTCGTGCTTCCCGACGACGTCAAAGCCCTCGCAGGCCCCGTCCTGGCCCACAGGGTGAAGGTGAGTGGCGGTGTGGGCGGCGGAGCGGCTCGCGACGACGCGCAACGCGTGATTCGCGAGCTACTCACCGTCGTGGCTGTCCCTATCTGATCGGCCCGATCAATGCGGATCTTTCGACGAAGACGGAGCAGACGGAAGTTTCGACTTACGCGCGAGGGGCGAGCCTTCCTCTTCATCACGATCGGTGTCGGCCTCGCGGCCGTCAACACCGCCAACAACCTCCTCTACCTGGTGCTTGGTCTGCTCCTCAGCCTCTTACTCGTGAGCGGCGTGCTCAGCGACCTGGCGCTCTGGAGGATCCAGATCAAACGCACGCTCCCGACGCGACTGTTCGCCGGGCGGCGCGCCTACATGGATGTGGCGCTGCTCAACGAGAAGCGCTGGCTCTCCAGCATTTCGATCGAAATCATCGACGAGCTCGACGGGGCCGAGACTGAACCGGCGAGGTTCGTTCGCGTCGGGCCCGGCGAGACCCAGGCCGCGAGCTACGGCTTCGAAACGAAGCGCCGGGGGATCATCGAGCTCGGCACGATGCGGGTGCTCACGCGCTACCCGTTCGGCCTCATCGAGAAGGGTTACATCACGTACCTTCCCGACGAGCTCATCGTCTATCCTCAGTTGCTCGAACACGTTGCAACGCCGGCCACGCGTCCCATGCAGGGCGATGCGGCGCCCATCCATCAGACGGGCCGGGGCAGCGAGTTCGCCGGCAGCGTCCGTTTTTACCGGGAGGGGGACGAGGCGAGGGACATTCATTGGAAGCGAACAGCAAGTCGGGGCGAGCTCGTCGTGCGCGAACACGAACGGGATTCGAATGCCCTCGTGACGCTGACGGTGAACAACCTTCTCGCGGTGAGCGCCGAGGACGAAGCCGCCTGGACAGAGCGCTTCGAGCTCTCGATTTCCGAGGTGGCGACCGCCACCGCCGCCTACCTCACCCAAGGCGTTTCGGTTCAGGTTCAGACCAACGACAGCGTCTCACCACTGGTCGCCGGGGGCACCCCACCTGACCCCATCTGGCGTTTTCTCGCTCTCCTGCGGCCATGCCGGGCGCGGGCGCCCGAGAGTCGCAAGAAGAAGCGGTGGGCCGCATGAGGTTCGCCTTCGCTCACAAGCTCGTTACCTACCTGTTCGCAGGCCTCGGCCTGAGCGCGCTCATGCTCGGCACGACGTTCAGCCCCGTCGAATCGGTGCTCCTCGTCGCGGGGTTCGTCGCGAGCTGGTTTGCCGAGCCGCCGCTTCTCGACCGGGCCGGATACTCCCGCTTCTGGAACGCGATGGCGGTCGTGTTTCTCTTCGTGCAGATCGCGCGCGCGTTTTCCGGAGAAGCGTTGCTCAGCGTTGGCGTGCAATACGCGGCCTTCCTTCAGATCTCCCGCCTTTCACATCGCAAAACCGCGGCCGACTATCAGCAGATCGCCATCCTCGGGTTCTTGCACCTGATCGCCGGCACCGTGCTGTCGGCCGGTCTCGATTACGCTGTCGTGTTCTTCGGCTTCGTCGTCGTCATGCCGTGGATGCTCGCGCTCACCCATCTTCGAAAAGAGTTGGAGGCCCAACACGGTGCCGGCACCCCCATGCTTCGTGGCGAGCTCAACAGCGAGGAGTTCGCGACGGCTGCATTCTTCGGTGGCACGACGCTGCTCGCTGTCCCGCTTTTCGTACTGACAGCGGCCATGTTCTTTGCGTTCCCGCGCGTCGGAATGGGCTACTTGTCCAGCCTGGGCACGACGACGCAATCGGTCGCCGGTTTCGGCGACGACGTCGAGCTGGGCGGTTTCGGGACGATCCGCGATGACCCGACGGTGGTCATGCGGGTCAAGCCCAAGACCAGGCCCAACCCGCCACCACAGTCCATCGGAGTGCGTCTGCGTGGTACCTCGTTCGACCGTTACAGCGAAGGCCGTTGGTCCCGTACCCGAACGACAGGCCTCGTGCTCAATCGGCTTCAAGACGAGTACATTGTTTTCCGTCCGCCCCAACCCGAGGATCAAGAGTACGAGATCATTCTCGACCCCATGGACGAGGCGGTCTTGTTCCTCCCCGAGGGCACCGTGGCACTCCGGGTCCCGCCCACCGTTCGTGCCGGTCGCGATCGATACCGGCGGATTACGCACGCTCCCGGCCTAGACATTCGCTACGGCGGCAGCGTCCAAGGTCCCCTCACGTACAAGGCTTCCGTCGCGCCGAACCGCCGCGGTTTTGCGGAACGCATCCCCTCGGCCCTTCGCAAACACTACGTGGAGGTTCCCGCTGGCTACGGGCGAGTGGCCGACTTGGCGCGAGAAGTGGTGCGGGGCGCCTCCAATCCATACGCCCAGGCCCAGCTCGTGGAGCGCTACCTGCGCGGAGGTGGCAACTTCCGCTACACCCTCGACCAACCCGTCACTGAAGGCAAAGACCCGCTGCACGTCTTCTTGTTCGAAGCGAAGGCGGGGCACTGCGAATATTTCTCCACGGCGATGGCTCTCATGATGCGCTCGCTCGGGCTGCCAGCGCGCAATGTCACCGGCTTTCTCGGTGCGGACTACAACCCCTACGGCGACTACTACGCCGTTCGCAATGGAAACGCCCATAGCTGGGTCGAAGTGCTCATCAACGGGCGATGGACCACGTTCGACCCCACGCCGGCCTCCGGGCAGGTCTTCACCACCCCCTCGGGCTTGGCGGTCAAGCTCCGCCAGATGATGGACGCCATGCGCGTGCGCTGGGCCGACTACGTGGTCGAGTACAACATTCGAGACCAAGCCCAGACACTCCGGGGCCTTGCAGCGTGGTACCGGTCGTTCCGTGGAGCCCGCCGCGCTTCGCAATCGGACGACCGCTTAGGCGACGAGCAAGATTTCGGCCCGATTCCGTTCCGCCCCGACTGGCGTTGGTTTATCGCGATCATGAGTACGTTCGGGGTGGGTGTGCTGTATGTCCGCTGGCGCCGCAAACGACGGCGCCAAACCCGTGCGGGCCGGCAGCTCGATCCAGACCGGGATCGAAGTCGGATCGTAGCCAT
>JAUXFZ010000237.1 GCA_030622585.1 Myxococcales bacterium | reverse complement strand
GTGCAGAGGATGACGATCAGCTGGTCTTCGGCGCTCACGGGCGGAGCATACTCAAAGTGCGTGGACCGTCACGCCCAAGCCGCGGTCGACGACTGCGACGTTGCGTTCGGGAAGGTCTTCGTGGCCGACCTGGTCTTCGTCGAGGCCGCCCACCACCATGACGTAGCGTAGCTGGGTGCTGCCGGTTGGCGGGGGTGCGTAGTCTTCGGGGGGGTCGTGAAGCCCTTGGCGTTCGACGTAGGTCATCGGTGCGCCGTGGCGGAGGGCGTACATGGAGCGCCCGTTGGTCAGGATGAAGCTCAGACCGTTGTCGTTGCTTCCGACCTCGGCGGCGAGCCGCTCGACCAGGGTGACGGCCGCGCTGATCGCCGGCAGCGCCTGTGCTTCGTTGACGTCTGGGTTGTCGAGCTGCCCGGCATCGTGGAGTAGGGCGAGCAGGGTGTGAAAGAGATACTCGCTGTCGGTTTGGCCGCGGATATTGCGGCGCAGAAAATCTGGAATCGTCTCCGCGAGATTTTCGCGCATCGCGTCGAAGCGCCCGATGGTTCCTTGATGCGCGAAGAGCCAGCCGCGCATCCGGAAGGGGTGCGCGTTCTCTGCGCGGAAGTCGCCGACCGTCGGCTGCCGCATATGCAAGACCGCGCAATCGGAACGGACATCGCCTGCAATGTTCTGCCAGTCGACGAGCTCTCCCGCGCGGGTCGGGCGCTTCTTGTGAAGCACTTCGTCGCCGTGATAGAAACCGATGCCCCAGCCGCTTGCGTCTACGGGCGCTGTCTCGTGGCGCAGCGCCGCGCGTTCTTGGTAGAGCGCGTCGCGCATTCGGTCGGCTCGATTTGCGACGTATCCGATGAGTCTACTCATCGTTCGAATATCCAAGCGAAGAGTAAGTGGAGTAGTGCATCATCGATCCCCATTCAGAAAATACCACGCGTCCAGATCTGCATCAACGAAGTGGGCCTAGCGGTGCGGCGAAGGAGTCGCCCACACGTCGGTCGTGAACGTACACAAAATGTGCGCACAGATTGGATTGTGGTACCGAGTAGTATGTTCGCCGCATTCGACGGCGCGTTGGATGACTACATTCAGCATCTGCGTGTGGAGAGAGGTCTTTCCAAGCACACCGTGGACGCGTATGCGCGCGATCTGCTCCGCTTTGGTGGGCATCTCGCCGAGCAAAAGGTGTCACTCGACCAAGTCGACGAAGCGCGAGTTGCCGGTTATCTCGTCACGCTGTCGTCTCGCGGCCTGAGCGCGCGTACCCAAGCGAGGGCGCTGAGTGCCGTCCGCGGGTTCTTTCGCTTCCTCGTCCAGGAACGGCGCCAGCCCTGTGATCCAGCCGAGCTGTTGGAGGGCCCACGCTTGCTTCGCAAGTTGCCTGACGTCTTGAACCGCGATGAGATCCTGCGACTGCTCGACGCACCGATTGGTTCCAAGCCGAACCGCGTCCGTGATCGTGCGATGCTGCACATGATGTACGCCGCCGGGCTTCGCGTGACCGAGCTCATCGAGTTAGATCTCACCGACGTGAATATCGAGGAAGGCTTCGTCTCGGCGTTGGGCAAGGGCAACAAACGGCGCATCGTTCCCATCGGGTTCCATGCGCGCTCAGCGCTGGTCGAGTACCTCGCCGAGGTGAGGCCGAAATGGGCACACCCGGCCAGCCGTGCGTGCTTCGTAACCGCACGCGGGAAGGCGATGACCCGTCAAAGCTTCTGGAGCCTGGTGAAGAAGTATGCGCGTGCCGCGGGCATCACGAAGCCGATTTCGCCACACAAGCTTCGCCACTCGTTCGCAACGCATCTACTCGCGGGGGGCGCCGATCTGCGCTCGGTGCAGACGATGCTTGGGCACGCCGACATCTCGACCACGCAGATCTACACCCATATCAGCGGGGACCACCTCCGAAAGATGCACCAGCGATATCATCCTCGCGGCTAGCCGTGCTCACAAGTTCAGCGCCAAGTGCGGGTCCGCTCAAGTAATCGCCCTGCAGCCGTGCAACCGTTATCCTTTGGGGATGTCGGCGTTCGACGTTTGGATCATTCGTTTCGAGTCGGGGATCTCCTCACCGGCGGAGCGCCTGCAAACCGCCTTCGGCATCGACGCGGCAAGTGCGCGGTCCCTCGAACAGAGCCTGCCTAAGGTCGTCAAACACGGAGTCCCGGCCAAGGCCGCCGGGGAGATGCGCCAAGCGCTCGAGGCGATCGGCGCGGTGGTCGAGTGCCGGCCGGCCCGCGATGTGAAGGCCGTGGCTGCCGCCGAAGGGACCGGGAGAGCAGCGGTCTTTCATCCGCCGGGCGCAGACTTGTTTCCAGCCGGCCGTGTGTCGGCGATCGATCCGTTCGCCTCCGTGAACGACCCCGGTGTACCGCGCATCTCCGTCGACGAGCCGCTCCCGCCGATGCTGGGGGCCCGGCCCGCACCGTCATTGGAGACGGAACAGCCACGACGAATCGCCGCTTCGCTAATGGCAACTTCGCTCGGTCAGCAGCGGCGCAAGTTCGCGCGACAAGCCGTTGGCTCCATCGTCTCCGGCGCGGCCATCCTCGCGATCGGCTGGTTCTTCGGCAACTCGGTCTTGCGGGGCGAAGCGGACTGGATCGGCATCGGCTTCGACGGTCTGGGCATCTATTTTCTCGGCGTCGGGGTGTTCGACCTCGTCGCGACGCTTAGGAGCTAATTGCGGTGAGGCTGACCCTTCCAAAAATCCTCTGGTTGGCAGTCGCGATGGCCCTTGCGTGGGGCTTGAATGGTTGGCGTCAGGGGGCGGCCATGAACGGTCTCGGCGCGGCCCGTGCAGGAGATCGCAGCGCCGCAGAACGCTGGGTAGACCGCGCTCTGCGAGAGAGCGGGTGCGAGCTTCACGAGGCCAGGGAGTATATTGCTTCGCCGAACACCCGGCAGTACGTCCGCCGACCCGATTACGTCGAAACATTCATCGAAAAACTGTACGAGGGCGGCGCGCCTCAAATCGAGGTCTGCGATTCCGATGCGCTCGGCTTTCGCTTCGCACATTACCTCGTAGTCACGCTGCCTGATGATTCGACTAACCACGAACGCATCATCGCCGACTCGCAAAGCTTCGTGCGGCGCGACGCTGTGGTTTACCGAGGCGTAACCTCGACTGAAGTCGAGGACCTCGTTCGCACGTCTACGCTGATTGGAAAGCGGCGCGTGCTCGTCGATTTGCCTGCAGAAGCCAACTGAATCTGGATGCGGGCGCCTCTCTGGAGTCGTGCTATAGCCCTGCCGCTCTGCACGCAATCGAGACGACGTTGAGGAGGCAAGCGCCGTGAACATTCACGAGTATCAAGCAAAAGAGCTCTACCGGAAGTACGGCATTCCCGTGCCACGGGGCATCGCGTGCATGTCGGTCGAAGAAGCGACCGCCGCGGCAACGAAGCTCATTGAAGAGACCGGCAGTGAGGTCGTCGTCGTCAAAGCGCAGATTCACGCAGGGGGCAGAGGCAAGGCAGGTGGTGTCAAGGTCGTCAAAGGGGTGGCCGCGGCGACCGAAGCGGCCACCGACATCCTCGGCAAGACTTTGGTCACGCATCAGACCGGCCCGGAGGGAAAGGTCGTGCAGCGCCTGCTCGTCGAGCAAGGCCTCGCGATCAAGAGCGAACTCTACCTTGCCCTCGTCGTCGACCGTGAGAGCCGTCGAATCGCCATCATGGCATCGACCGAAGGCGGCATGGACATCGAAGAGGTTGCAGCGAGCACCCCGGAAAAGATCCAGACCATCGCCATCGACCCTGCGGTGGGTCTGCAGGGCTACCAGCTTCGGCAGCTCGCGTTCGCACTCGGCCTGTCCAAGCAAGAGCAGAAGAATTTCAGCAAGCTCATGGCGGGTCTCGCGAGGCTCTTCGAGCAGGAAGACTGCTCGATCGCCGAGATCAACCCCCTCATCCTCACGGAGGACGGGCAGGTCATTGCGCTCGATGCCAAAGTGAACTTCGATTCGAACGCCGAGTTCCGTCACAAGGATTTCTGGGATTCGGTGCGCGACCTCAGCGAAGAGGCGCCCGCCGAAACCGAGGCTCAGGAAGCCGGCCTCTCGTTCATCCAGCTCGACGGGAACATCGGCTGCCTCGTCAATGGCGCCGGCCTCGCCATGAGCACCATGGACACCATCAAGTACTACGGCGGCGAGCCCGCGAACTTCCTCGACGTCGGGGGCGGCGCGAGCAAGGAAGCCGTCACCAAGGCCTTCGGCATCATCCTTCAGTCGAAGGCCGTCCAAGGCATCTTCGTGAACATCTTCGGGGGCATCATGCGCTGCGACACTGTCGCCAGCGGTGTGGTCGCGGCTACCAAGGAGCTCGGCCTCGAAGTCCCGCTCGTGGTTCGGCTCGAGGGCACCAAGGTCGACGAGGGCCGCAAGATCCTCGATGAGTCGGGTCTAGCGATCACGTCTGTGGCCACGATGGCCGAGGGCGCCCAGAAAATCGTCGAATTGGCAAAGGGATAGGGGCGATGTCGATTCTCGTAGACAAGAACACCAGGCTCGTCGTTCAGGGCATGACCGGCAGCGTGGGCAAGTTCCACACCGAGCAGATGCTCGGGTACGGCACCAAGGTCGTGGCGGGATGCACCCCCGGCAAGGGCGGTCAGTCGCTGATGGATGTGCCGATTTACGACACCATGCGCGAGGTCGTGAAGCAGACAGGGGCCAACGCTTCCTGCATCTTCGTGCCCCCGCCGTTCGCGGCTGATGCGATCCTCGAGGCTGTCGACGCGGAGGTTCCGCTGGTCGTCTGCATCACTGAGGGCATCCCCGTGATGGACATGATCAAAGTTCGACGAGTTCTAGATTCGCAGGATAAGACCAGGGTCATCGGGCCGAACTGTCCGGGGGTCATCACCCCAGACCAGTGCAAAATCGGCATCATGCCCGGTCATGTTCACAAAGCAGGGCGCATCGGCGTCGTCTCGAAGAGCGGCACCCTGACCTACGAGGCCGTCGGCCAGCTGACCGCGCTCGGCATCGGTCAGAGCACCGCGGTCGGCATTGGCGGTGACCCGATCAACGGGACTGACTTCATCGACGTATTGAAGCTGTTCAACGACGATCCGGACACCGATGGG
>JAUXFZ010000066.1 GCA_030622585.1 Myxococcales bacterium | reverse complement strand
TCGCTTGATGCGAGCCCTTTGAGGGTGGCATGAGTGCTCATCGTTCCATCGACATTGCAGCCGCCCGACACGATCCGAACGACACCGCGCCGCGTACAGCAGCCGTCCTCTTCATAATCGAAGCTCACGAACACGATGTCCGGGGTATCAAGCATGTCGGTCACACCGTCACCGTTGTCGTCCGTGAGATTGGCCACCGAGGGCGTCATCACGACCTCGCCCATGCCCACGATTTCGATCTCTTCCGCAGTCGCACCCACGGGCGCCGCGGGAGGCGTCCACCGGCATCCGACCGTCGGCTCGAACTCGCCCACGGGGGGCCTGAACTCGCAGATATCGAGCGCGTCGCGTGCAACACACACACCGAGGCTCGGCTCACAGAGCTCGTCGAGCTCGCAATCCTCACCGAGCTCACATTCGTTGAGGAGCGGGACACATTTGCCGCCAATGCATCCTTCATCGCCGGCACAGCAGAGCTCGCTGTCGTCTCCGCAGAGCTGCGTCGGAGTGTCGCACTGCGCCACGCATGACCCCTCGAAACACATCTCCGTGCCTTCGCAACAGACCCCGTCGCACTCGGTCCCGTTTCCGCAATCGGCAGCACAGTTGCCGTCTTGGCAGACCGCACCGATTCCACAGCACTGCACCGTTCCCCCAAAGACGCAGGCCGCCACCTCACCGCAGATGGACACACAACGTCCGTCTTCGGAGCATTCCTCTCCGAACGGACAGTCGCAGGCAAGGTCGATACCGCCGTTCGTGGCGCGGGGAGCACTCGTCGGTGGTGCTTCCCCGCAGCCCGCCCAAACAATCCCAACCAGTACAAGCCAGCGCATTGACCGCATGCATTGAAATATAAGTGTAATATTTCACCAATGCTAGCTTTGCTGGGCTGCTTGCGTTTGGGCCGCGGGCCAGTAGAACATGTTTCACTCGGGGCCCCGGGGCCACGCAGCTACAGGAGCGAACGGATGGCCATCGTCGAAGCACTTTCCCCAACGCCCGAGGGGCGCCGCCGGCTCGGGATCCGCAGCCCGGCGACCCGTGAGTCGGTCGGCGAGATCGTCGTCAACAGTCAAGCCGACGTAGAGCTTGCGATCGCCAAGGCGCGGGACGCGCAGGTGGAGTGGGCCCGAGTACCGGTCGCGGAGCGCGCCCGCATCGTACGTGGGGCGATCGATGTCCTCGTCGAGAAACGCGACGAGGTGGTGAAGACGCTCATCGACGAGACCGGCAAGACACACCTCGAGACCCTGATGATGGAGGTCCTTCCGGGCTGTGACTACATCAACTTCTGGTGCGGCCGGGCAGTGAAGGAACTCTCCGACGAGAAGCGAAAGCTCCATGGCTACCTCCGCCCATACAAGAAGCTGTTGATGCACTACCGTCCACTCGGCGTGGTCGGCATCATCACGCCGTGGAACGGTCCATTCTCTTTGGCGATCAACCCCACCGTGCAAGCCGTCCTCGCCGGCAACGCCGTGATCTTGAAGCCATCGGAGGTTTCGCCTTACTCGAGCGATTGGGCGGTTCGACTACTGAGGGAAGCCGGTGTTCCCGAAGGCGTAGTGCAGACCCTGCACGGCGATGGCGAAACGGGCGCGGCGCTCGTCAACGGTGGCGTGCAGAAAATCTCCTTCACGGGGAGCGTGCCAACCGGCAAGAAGATCGCCACGGCCTGCGCAGAACAGCTCATCCCGTGCACGCTGGAGTTGGGCGGGAAAGACGCGATGATCGTCTGCGGAGACGCCGACGTCGAGCGCGCAGCGGGCGGGGCTGTCTTCAACTCGATGGTAAATTCCGGCCACGTTTGCATGGGTGTGGAGCGTGTGTACGTGGTCGACAGCGTCGCCGACGAGTTCGAGGAACGGGTGAAAGCTATCGTTAGTGAGCTCCGATACGGCACAGGTGATGATATCGATGTCGGTTCCGTGTTTTGGGACCGACAGATGCCGATCATCGAGCGCCACATCGAGGACGCGAGGGCAAAAGGCGCGGACATCGTCGTTGGCGGAGAATCGGACACGACCAACGGCCTTTTCTACAAGCCCACGTTCGTTCGCAACGTCGACCACACGATGGCGCTCATGCGAGAAGAGACGTTCGGCCCGATCGTCTCAGTGATGCGCGTCGCCGATGAGGAGGAAGCGATTCGTCTCGCCAATGACTCACCGTACGGCCTGAGCGGCAGCGTCTGGACGAAGAACGTTCAGAAGGGCATCGAGATCGCGAAACGCTTGGAGACCGGCTCCGTCGTGATCAACGATGCATCGATGGCATACGGCGCTCCCGAGGCTCCGTTCGGCGGCATGAAGGAGAGCGGCGTCGGACAAGTCAACGGCCTTGGCGGCCTTCGCGGATATACTCATCAGCAACCGATCCTCAGCCAACGCTGGGACACGAAAAAGGAGCGTGTGTGGTACCCTCATACACCGCAAACCGTGGAGGAAATCGACGGCATGATTCGCTTCATCTACGGCAGTGCCCTCAAGAAGCTCGGCTTCTTTTCGTAGCATCCAACTTCGCCTATAGTCGCGCGCGATGACCCGTGCCCGTGACTCGGTTATGCCGTTGGTTCGCAACGGCGTGGACAAGGCTGCGAATCGCCTTTCACGTGTGGGGTACGGCGTGCTGCCATGGCTCATTCAGAGTTGGCGCCGCGTCCACGTCGAGCACAACGTCCCGTACCGCAATACCCGCAAGCGTGCCCACCTGCTGGACATTTACCGGCCGCGTGACGCCGTGGGGCGCCTGCCGTCGATCGTCTACATCCATGGCGGGGCGTTCTCGATGATGTCGAAGGACACGCATCGGATCATGGCCTACGTCCTCGCGGCGCAGGGATACCAGGTGTTCAACATCAACTACCGCCTCGGGCCCGTGCATTGCTACCCGAAGCCACTCAAGGACGCGATAGCCGCCCTCGAGTGGGTCGTCGACAACGGCGCCAAGTACGGCGCCGATACAGATCGCGTGGCGCTCATCGGAGAGTCCGCGGGCGCGAATCTCACAGCCGCTCTGGCCTACTGCGCGACGCACCCGAGGCCCGAACCGTTCACGCAAAGCATCTTCGAACGCGATATCTCCATCGCTTGTGTGGCGCCGTTGTACGGCCTGCTGGACGTCCACGACGTCCAACGCTTCTGGCGGGACCCCGACAAGAGCCGGCGCATGGCGAGTTGGATCAAGGGCGAGATCCGAGGCACGGCATATTCATATCTGGGTCGCCGCCTGCACCGAGCCCTTCAGTTTCCGCTCGCAAGTCCGCTTCGTCTCTTCGAGACGCCAGCCGTGCCGGGGAGCCGAGTGCTTCCCCCGTTCTTCACCACGGTCGGGACCGCCGACCCGCTGTTGGGCGATACGATCCGCCTCAACGAGGCGCTCCAGCAGCGTGAGACAGAATGCGAGTTGCACGTCTTTCGTGGCGAGATCCACGCGTTCAACGTGTTGCTCTGGCGTGCGGCTGCGCGCGAGCAGTGGGGAGCGCTTTTTGATTTTCTAGAGAAGCACATGCACGGCGGCATGGCGGAAGCGCCCGCGGAGGCCCCGCACTACGTCTCTCTGGCAGAGACGTTCGCCGAGTAGTCACGCGTCTCGACGACGTCCGCGTAGGGAAGCGGTTCGATCGCTCTGCCGCGGCGCCGGGCCCACGCGCGTGTGAACACGGCACCCATCAGGAAGATCTGCGTGGTGTAGTAGATCCACAGGAGCAGGACGATCAGAGAGCCGGCGGCTCCATAGATCGAAGCCGGACTCGCGTAGCCGAGGTAGAGGCCGATCAAGAACGAGCCCCCGAGGACAAACAGGCAGGTCACGGCAGCCCCGACCCATACGTCCTTCCACGCGATCGTGGCGTCCGGAAGCCAACGGTAGACCAGCGCGATCAAGGGCGCCAAGACCGCAAAGGCGCTCCCAAACTCCGCCAGCGTCAACATGTACCCGCTATCGCCGAAGAGGTTGGCCGCCGCCGCCGCGCCTGAGTGAAGCAACACCAAGGCAACCAACGAACTGCCGAAGATCAGTACCATCGCAAAGGCGAGCAGCCTCCGCTCCGCCAGTTGAAATTTCTCGGCGCGGCTTGCGTGAACCAGGAGCTTGGGCCGAATCCCCCACATCTGATTGAGCGCCCGCCGCAGCATGGAAAACAGGCGCGCAGAGACGTACAGCATGAACAGCGCGCTGATGGCCGGCGCGGCCCAGCTCGTCGCCTTGTTCCCCAGCTGAACGATCGTCTCGACGAGAAACGTCGCCATGTCAGGCCCGAGAAACACCCCAACCTGCCCGACGAGCTCCTCTCGAGCCTCGACTTCGGGCATGACTAGCGACGCGATCAGCAGCGCAACCACGCCGAGCGGTGCGATCGCAAGAGATGCATAAAAGGCGATTGCCCCGGAGAGCAATCGCCCATCATGCGACACGAAGTAGCGCCAAGTCTCGATGAGAAGCGAGACCATGACGCTCAGTAGCGGTAGTAGTCCGGCTTAAAGGGCCCCTCGACAGGAATGCCGAGATACTCGCCCTGGGCAGGCGTCAACTTGCTGAGTGTGACGCCGAGCTGACCGAGATGGAGCCGCGCGACCTTTTCGTCGAGCTCCTTCGACAGCACGTAGACCTTGCCCACTTCGTAGCGATCGCGCTCCATCCAGAGGGAGAGCTGAGCAAGCACCTGGTTGCTGAACGAGTTGCTCATCACGAAGCTCGGATGGCCAGTGGCACAACCGAGGTTCACGAGGCGTCCGCGGGCCAGCACGATGATGCGCTTGCCGTCGGGGAAGATGAAGTGATCGACCTGGGGCTTGATCTCTTCTTCGGTGTCGCCGTTCGCAGGGTCGGTGAGCCACGCCATCTGAATCTCGGAGTCGAAGTGCCCAATGTTGCAGACAATGGCCTCGTTCTTCATCTGTTTCATGTGCTCGCCGGTGACGACGTCACAGCAACCGGTGGACGTGACGAAAATATCGGCGATGGGCGCCGCCTGTTCCATCGTGACGACCTGGTAGCCCTCCATCGAGGCCTGCAGTGCACAAATCGGATCGATTTCGGTCACGAGAACGCGAGCGCCTGCGCGGGCCAACGCCTGTACACAGCCCTTGCCCACATCGCCGTAGCCGGCCACGACGGCCACCTTGCCGGCGATCATCACGTCGGTCGCTCGCTTGATGCCGTCGACGAGCGACTCGCGGCAACCGTAGAGGTTGTCGAACTTCGACTTGGTCACCGAATCGTTCACGTTGATGGCGGGGCACTTGAGCGAGCTGTCGCGCTCCATCTCGTAGAGGCGATGAACGCCGGTGGTCGTCTCCTCGGACAGGCCGAGGATGCGATCGGACCCGTCGAACATCTGGGGGTACTTCTGGTGCACGATCGCGGTGAGATCACCACCGTCGTCGAGCAAAAGGTTAGGTGCCTTGCCGTCGCCGAACGCGCGAAGCTGTTCGTGGATGCACCAGTCGTACTCCTCGTCGGTCTCGCCCTTCCAGGCGAACACCGGAACGCCCGTCGCGGCGATGGCGGCAGCGGCATGGTCCTGCGTCGAGAAGATGTTGCAGCTCGTCCAGGTGACCTCCGCCCCCAGCTCGGTGAGCGTCTCGATGAGCACGGCCGTTTGAATGGTCATGTGAAGGCAACCCGCGACGCGCGCGCCGGCCAGCGGCTTCTGGGCACCGTACTCTCGGCGCAGCGCCATCAGACCCGGCATCTCGTGCTCGGCGATCGCGATCTCCTTTCGACCCCAGTCGGCCAATGAAAGGTCGGCAACCTTGTAGTTCAGATCTGGATTTGGGCTCATGATGGTCTTGTCTCCTCTTTCGTTCCGCGGTGCGGGAATTACAAGAACTTGGGGCTGGATCAACCCGGCTGGCTCGGCGAGGCTAAATGGCTGTGATCACGCGTTTTTCTCTCGCAAGGCGCGCTGATAGTAGCCCTCGGCAAACGCCCCACCGCGCTCGCGGGCCTCTTCGAGGAGGGGGAGCGCGTCGGCGTGCCTACCCAGCTCGACGAGGACAGCGCCTTCGAGAGCGGGATCGGCAGCCCGATCGCCGGACATCGACGTGAGCGCCTGGTAGGCCTCGGTCGGCTCTCCGTTGATGAGCCTACCCCAAGCCAAGAGGTGAAATGCCTCGTCGAGCTCCGAGGTCGCGTCGGCCTGTGCAACGAGCGTCGACGCGGCGCGGACCAAGGCCTGACCATCGCCTCGCTCGAGAGCGTCAAACGCCTGTTGGACGAGGCTCTGAGGCGGCGTGTCGTCCGAGGGCTCCGAGGTGCCATGCTGCCGCTCCGCCCGAAAGGTCTGGTAGGTACTAAACGCGAGCAGGAACAGAAGAACAGTCGCAGGATACTGCTTGAGCGTCACGGTCATCGTGAACAGCAACCCGATGACAGCAAAAGAGACGTAGCACGCCAACAGGCGTCCCCTCGACGGCGCGAGGAGCTCCATCAGCGACGCCACGATGTTGCCGCCGTCGAGCGGAAGAACTGGAAGCAGGTTCAAGAGCCCCCAGCCCAGATTGATGAAGATCAGAGAGCGAAATGCATACCGGGCGAGCGAAGGATCGGGCACGCGCAACGCGTCCATCAACACCAACGACAGCGACCCGATGAAGATACCGACCGCAGGACCGGCTGCACTCACGACGAGACTCCGCCCGGGGCTCATCGGCTCACGTTGCTCCCACCAGGTCAGGCCACCAAGCGCTACGAGCTCGATGCGCGGCTGCCTCCCAAACGCGCGCCCCACCAGGGCGTGGCCGAGCTCGTGCATCAAAATGCCCTGAAACACCACCACCACCCAAATTACCAGCCCGGCCCAGCCCTCTTCGCTGTTCAGCGTCCAGAGCCACAGGGCCATCAGCCAGAACCACAAGTGAATGCGGATGGGAATTCGAAACAGCCGGAACTCGATGCTCATTAGAGGGATTATGGGTCTCGTCCGGGTCGGCGACCAGTGGGGCCTGTCAGCGGCGCCGTGATTCTTCGGCAATTCGCTTCTTGGTCGCAGCCCAGCCGCAGATCTCACATTGGCTCAGATCGTGACCGCGCGCGGGGCAGTGCTCGCGTCCGAAGTAGATGATCTGCAGGTGGCGGGCAATCCAGGTGTCCTCGGGAAACACCTCCTTGAGATCGGCCTCCGTCCTGACGACGTTCTTGCCACTGGACAGCCCCCAACGCGCCGCGAGGCGATGGATGTGCGTATCCACTGGAAAGGCGGGGCGGCCAAAGGCTTGGCAAATCACGACTGACGCCGTCTTGTGTCCGACACCCGGCAGCGCTTCGAGCGCATCCATGTCGTCGGGCACCTCCCCGCCATGTCTCTCGATCAGCAGCTCGGCCATGGCCTTGACGTTCTTGGCCTTCGTCGGAGCGAGGCCAACGGTTCGAATGCAACCGAGGATCCGCTCAACGGGTAGCGCAGCCATCGCTCTAGGACTGGAAGCTTCCGCGAACAACGCCGGCGTCACTTCGTTGACCTTCTTGTCGGTGGTCTGGGCGCTCAGCATGACCGACACGAGGAGCGTGTAGGCATCTCGATGGTCGAGTGGAATCGGCGGCTCTGGATAGAGCTGATCGAGGATCTGGCCGATGCGGTCGGCTTTGTCCTGGCGCTTCATAGGCGGCGGGCTACAGCTCTTGCGCGTTGGGGTTGATCGCGTACTTCGCGACGAGACTCGCTTCGGCAAGGACGCGGCCGTCGATTGCGGCAAGCACGTCTGCGGCGGTGAAGCTACCATCGACGTCGAGCCGGCCGACGTCGAGCGCGTACGCGCTGAACCGGTAGTGATGCACGATGCTGTCGTTGGACGGCGGGCAGGGGCCGTCGTACCCGAAATAGTCGCCGGCCATGTCGGGATCGCCGGCAAACCATCCGGTGTAGTCGTTGATGCCGCAGCGGGTTCCTCCGGGCCCGTCGGGCCCTTGCTTGCCCTTCGCCGTGACGCCGTCGCTAAATGCGCCCTCCGCGATGACGGCGTCAGGCGCAAGATCAACCAGAGCCCAGTGGCTGAAGTCCGTACGAGGCAGGTCCGACGGGACGACTCGACCCTCCTGATTCACGTCATCCGGCTTGGTCGGCGCGTCGCTATCGATGCAGAGAATTGCGATCGATTTGGTGCCCGCCGGCAAGTCCGACCATGCGAGGTGAGGACTCTTGTTGTCAGCAAGGTCGATCTTGCCTTCAGCGCTGGTCTTGCCGAACGCATACCGCGTGGGAATGAAATCCCGATCGTTGAAGCTGTCGCTGCGGAGCTGCATGGGCGGGAGATCAGCACCGGGCACCGGCGGTGTCAATCGGTCGGTGTCAGCGTCGGTGGCTGCGGATGGCTTCTAGGTAGCGTTCCGCCGTGCGGTCCCAGCGAAATGTCGAAGTAACGTACTCCGCCGTTCGCTCGCTTGCTGCGCGCAGGCTGTCGGGATCGCCGAGCAGCGACTCGATCCGCGCGCAAAAAGCGCTGGAGTCTCCGGACGGAGCGAGCCACCCATTGACGCCCTCGTCAATGACGTCGCGGATCCCTTCGAGATCCGCCGCCAGCGTCGGCAACCCGCAAGCCCCGGCTTCGAGCATCACGATCCCGAACCCTTCCATGTCGCCCGGGACGACGATGTTGGGCATCACAAACAACGTTCCGGCTCGGTAAAGCTCGACGAGCCGCTCCTCGGAGATCTGTCCCAAGCAACGGACCCGCCGCTGGAGTCGCGTTCGTGTGATCGCGGCTTCGATGTTCTGTCGCTCCGGACCATCGCCGGCCAACCAAAGCACCACGCGGTCGGGAAGCTTCGGCATCACGTTCTCGATGAACCAAACAAACCCCTTGCGCCGAACCTGCCGTCCGACGGCCACCAGTACAAACGCATCGTCGGGAACCGCGGGCTCACGACGAGAAGCGGCTAGTCCTTGGAAGCGACCGACATCGACGGCATTTGGGACGACATGCACTCGCTCCCGGGGTAGACCGCGCGCGACCAACTCGTCGCCAGTCGCGCGACTAACCGGCATGACCACGTCGAGAATTCCGCAGAGACGTCGGACCGCCATCTGATACACGGGGTTCGGCTCGGTCACATCGAGACCATGCGCGATCGCGGCCAGCCGAATTCCCCTCCTCTTGAGCAAGCGCCCCGAAATGAGGAGCGGAAACGCGGTCGTCATGCT
>JAUXFZ010000428.1 GCA_030622585.1 Myxococcales bacterium | reverse complement strand
GAACGGCATGCTCCCCCCGTTCCGCCGCCCCGGTCTAGGCTTCGAAATCAACAAACGGAAGCTTCGCAAGTACGGCAAACGCTTCTTCAAGCTCACCGAAACCGGCCTCAAGCTCAAAGTGATCCGCGAAAAGGGCATCAGAGCCGCGCTCGATATCAAGAAGCGCAAAGACGCGCAGTAAGAGCCGGAGTGCTTCGCCTCGCTGGTCCTCGGTACGCCCTAAGCTCGCTGTCTGAAGACGCTCAGGGTTTCGCCGCGCCGTACCAACTCTCGACGCTGCGCCATTGTCCCCATGGGAAGACCGCGGCCGAGAGCAAACCCGCGGACGCCCATCCGCCGATCACGAGCCAGCCTCCGGGCGGGGCAGGATCCATGCCCAAGAGCACGGCGATTCCTGCCAGGCAAGCGAGAGTCTTGTAGATGACCAGGTACTGGAGGAACACGAGGTAGCGGACCGGCCACATGACGCCGAGCGCGAACATTGCGCCTTCGCCCATGATGGCGCCCCCGTACAAGGCCTGCACGAATGGGTCTGGTCCGACGTCCACGCCCATCATGCCCCAGGCGGACGTTGGATCGGCCATCATCCATGCGCCCAGAACGAAAGAAGATGCGGCAAAGAAGAAGAAGACCACACGAATCAGTTGGATCCGCGATTCGGAAGGGCCAGCGTTGCTCATGCGCGGAACATAGGCAGACAGGAGCTGCGTTCGCAAGTGCGTTTCACAAGCCGAGCCGCTGCGGAAGAATCTCCAGCACGCCTCGCTCCGCGTCGTTCTGGTCCTCGCCGATCGAGATGACATCGAACTTTCCATGTTCGTGCAGGGGACCGATGTTGTAGAAGATGAATCGGCCCTGTCCGCTCTCGGTATGGAACACTAGATCCCCCGCGAGCTCGAGGAGGTCGGTCAAGCTCGCTCCGATGAGCTCGGGGAACACGAGGTCCTGAGCGCGGTACGCCGGGCGGGGTCCCTGCAGGAGCCGATCGAGCAGACTCATCGGTGTGCTGGTCCCTCCCCAGCGCCCGTTGCACTCAGTGAACACGACTTTGAACTCGCCATTGGGGTCGCCCGTCACCAAGTGGTCGAACGAGCAGCGCCCGACATATCCAAGCTCTTGCAGCGCGGCCGCAACCAAAAACGCGCCCGTCGCAAGCTCCTGATTCACCGCATCGGGTAGGGTAGAGGGACGGCTGCCGACGAAGACCTTCTCTTCGCCCTTCAAGATCTGCTCGTAGATGCCATCGAGGCGTGGCTTACCTGAGTCCAGAGGCGGGATCCAGAGCTGTGTCGAAGGCGACAGGTCGGTATCGAGCCAAGCGACGGTCAGCACCTCTTCGCCGACCGGCCACTCGGTACGACGTAGGAACTCCTGCACCGCGTCCGCCGCGTCAACCTCCGCATGCACGTCGCGCGACGCGAACACGGCGTTCCCCATTGCGGATGCGCACCTCGTCCGTTTCAGGCCAACCCGACTGTGCCGCTGCGCCATCATGCGCAGGTCGGTTTCGATTGCGGCCGCGTCTCGTGAGATTCGCGTTTCGACCAAAGCCTCACGCCCAAGCACGCGCGCGACCAGCTCGCCGAACAATGCTTTGTCGTTCGCGATCCACGTGACGGGTGGCGGCGGCGAGATCACGCGCACCGGGGTGCGGCTGTCCACGCTGAGCATTGCCGCGAGCTCCCACACATCTTCGATGCCCATGTACGGATGAACCGTCATGCCTCCTGCATCTCTTGCGACTTCGACCAGGCGCGTGTGTGTGTCGCCCGCGGTGCAGGCGCGAGCTACCGCAATCGGGGGCCCAATCGGATCGGCCACCAAGTGTTCGGGCGCGCCCATATGGAGCGTGTCGCGGCAGTACGGTTCATAGCCGCCAGCTTCGGGCGTGACGGTTACGTAGACGTCGTGATCCTCTGCACGAAGCCGGCCGCGATGCTGGTACTCCTGCACCCCCGCGACATCGACGAGAAAGGGGATCCCGGACACGTCGTCGAGCTGCAGGGTGGGACGCGGCGTGTCCCCCGGCCGCCAGCGCTGAGGCTCGTATGGGCGCAGCTGGCCCGCGATGCCCATCTCTCCGCCGAGCTCCCGCCCGGCAAGACGTGCTCGTTCCAAGTCGGGGACACGATGACCGGGGGTCGCGCTCACGGGCACCTTCTAGCTCAGGCTCTGGTGTTTTCCAACGCGCCTACTCGGGTGGCGCGGCAGGAATGTACTCCTCGAGGAACCCGTTCACCGATGCCCAGTAGACATCGTGGTCCCCCCACTTGTCCCAGAGTGCGCGCGAGCCGTGCTGACCCCCGGATGCCGGCGTGAAGAGGATCTTCTTCTTAGCTGGGGAGGCGTCGAAGATCGGTTTTACCACTGCCCGCTCCTTCTTGGACGAGGTAACGAAGACGGGCAGTTTCACGCGCTTGGCGAAGGCCTCGACGTAGTTCGCGCCCTCTTTCTTGAAGTATTCACCCGGGGAGAAAGCCATGACGCCGACGACGTCTTGTGGATGCTCGGCCGCCAAGCGAAAGACCAACGACGACGAGTAGGAGCTGCCCCATACGACGATGCGTCTCGCCTTGAGCTCCTTGCGCGCGTAGGCCAGCGCGGCCGTCATGTCGACGTACGCGTCCAGGTAACTTCGGGCCAAACCCATCCTGGTAGCTCGGTAGTGCGTTTCGTTTCGAACACCGTTGACCGCACCGCCGGAACGCTGGTCAACCGCCATTACCCGATATCCGGCCTTGACGAGCTTGGGCGCGATCTCGCGATACTCCCCGCGGCTCCAGCCGGCCTGATGAAAGAGCAGAATTAGCGTCGCGGACTTGTTCTTGGTCGCGTACACGTCGGCTCGGCCTTGGATGCCCCCTGCCGTGGGAAAGTCGACACTCTTGAAACCATCCTCCGCAAACGCGGTGCCGGCCGAGCCAAGCAGCATCATGGCAATCGTTGCCTGTATCCAAAACCACTTACGCATTCACTTCCCCTTCAGTGCACCCATACGGGCCGAAAGCTACCCGGTCTCAGCCGACTTCCAAGACGACTTTGCCCCTCGCACGCTTGGTCTCCATGTACCTGTGGGCCTCGGGTGCCTCGTCGAGGGGGAAAGAGCGGTCGACTACGACTCTGATGCTGCCCGCCTCGATTTGCTGCCGAATCCAGTCGAGCTGGTCGCGTCGCGACTTCACGATGACCATCTTCGCGCGTTTGCGGCGAAGTAAGGTTCGCGCGACGTCCTTCACGATGCGTGCGCTCGGGACGGTGTGCACATACGTGCCGCGGGGTGTGAGTAGGTGCTTGAGATCGTCGAACTTGTAGTTGCCGAAGACGTCGAAAATCGTGTCGAAGCGTTCGCTTACGTCGACGAGCTTCGTTTGATTGTAGTCGATCACCCGGTCCGCACCGAGCTCGGTCACGAGACCCACGTTTCGGTGGCTGCACACCGCGGTGACCTGTGCCCCCAGGATCTTGGCGATCTGTACCGCGAAGACGCCGACGCCACCGGAGGCACCGTTG
>JAUXFZ010000007.1 GCA_030622585.1 Myxococcales bacterium | reverse complement strand
CGATCGGCAGCGACCGGCTGGCCCTGTCTCTGCGGCGAAGCCTCCAGCTTCGCGAACTGCAGCAGGAGAACCGGGAGCTCCGGCGTCGATACGGGCCGAGCGACGCGCTACTTGGAAACAGCCCGTCCATGGACAGGCTCCGCAAGCAGATCGAGCTCGCGGCACGCTCGAACGCGACGGTCTTGATCCTCGGAGAGCGGGGCACCGGCAAGGAGCTAGTGGCCGCCGCCATTCATACCGGCTCCGCGAGGGCCGCCGGCCCACTCGAGAAGCTCAACTGTGCCGCCGTTCCGGAGGGCCTGATCGAAAGCGAGCTCTTCGGCCACGAGGCAGGCGCGTTTACTGGGGCCACCAAGCAACGACGAGGCAAATTCGAGCGAGCCCACCGCGGGACCCTCTTTCTGGACGAGGTGGGCGACATGCCGGCCCAGATGCAGGCCAAGTTGCTCCGCGTGCTGCAAGAAGGCGAGGTGGAGCGGGTCGGCGCCGCGGCGACCGTCAAGGTGGACGTGCGGGTCGTGGCGGCGACAAACAAGTCGCTCGAAGTCGAGATCGAGGCCGGAAGATTTCGCGCCGATCTGTTCGACCGGCTCAACGTAGTGCCGCTGAAGGTGCCGGCGCTCGCGGAGCACCCTCAAGACGTTCCGATGCTGGCCGAGCACTTTCTGTCGCTCGCATGCGAAATGCACGACCGACCTGGCAAGGAGATCTCGGAGGGGGCGATGCGGTTATTGGGAGCGTATCCGTACCCTGGCAATGTCCGTGAGCTGCGGAACCTGGTCGAACGGCTCGTGATCCTGACCTCGGATGAGACCATCAGCGAAACCGAGGCCCGGGCGCTGTTGCCCATCGACCCCGGTGGCAGATCCGGCAGCTATTTCCAGCCGGAAACACCGCTTCGGGAGATGGTCGAAGCCGTCGAGCGAGACCTGATCACGCGGGCCCTCGAATTTCGGGCAGGGCATGTGACGAAGACCGCCGCCGACCTCGGCCTCGAGCGAAGCCACTTGTACAAAAAGATGCGCGCTTTGGGAATCCGCAAGCGCGACGCGGACTGAGATTGCGTTCTGGGCCGCAACGACATAGAGATCCCCGAACCAGCCGAGGCCAACTTGTTCGATAGACTGCTCCCCATCGACCCCGAAGTCGCCGCCCGCATCGAAGCGCTCGACCTCGAGTTCAACAAGTTCGGGATCGACCCCTACGGCATCGACAAGAACGACCTCACCCGGTTCGTGTCGGCATTCGCCTGGATCTATCGGTTCTACTTCAAGGTGGACGTATACGGGCTCGACCACGTGCCGTCTGAAGGAAGGGGCATCCTCGTCGGTAACCACTCGGGCGGGGTGGCGATCGACGGCGCGATGGTCATGGGGTCGATGTTGCTCGACGCCAAGCGCCCACGTCTGCCCCACGCGATGATCGACAAATTCATCCACGAGTTCCCGGGAGCCTCGCGAGTCATGAGCCGCATGGGCCAGTTCACCGGAAACCCGGATCAGGCCCTACGTTTGCTGAGAGCCGAGCGGCTTCTCCTCGCCTTCCCCGAAGGCGCGCGTGGCACTGCCAAGCTCGCAAAAGACGCCGACTCGCTGGTCGGCTTCGGGACTGGGTTCATGCGGCTGGCGCTCGAAACCAAGAGCCCCATCGTGCCATTCGGCTTCGTCGGAGGTGGCGACGCCCTTCCGACGATTGCAAACCTCAAGGGCCTCGGGCGGCTGCTCGGCGTGCCCTACGTCCCGATCACGAAGTGGATCCTGCTCGTGCCCAAGCCCACGAGGTTTCAGCTGCTGTACGGCCAGCCGATGCACTTCGAGGGCACGGGCCACGAACGCGACGAAGTCGTGAACGCGATGGTCGATCAAGTGAAAGAACGCATCCGCGACCTGATTCGACAGGGGCGTCAGCTCAGAGAGAAAGAGATCTCGGAAGACGAGCTCGTGCTGTAATGAAGGTCTTGGTGACAGGTATCAGCGGGATGCTGGGGCGCTTGACCGCGCTGAAGCTTCTGCAGCATGGGTACGAGGTGATCGGCATCGACCGCAGGCCGTGGGCCGAGGCGCCCGACGCGATCGAGCTGGTCCAGGCCGACATCCGCAAACGACCCGCCGAAGACGTGTTCCGGAGCCACCGGCCCGACGCCGCAATCCACATGGCCACGGTGACGCACCTCGTGCATCAAAGCCCCGACCGGATGCGCGTGAACCTGTACGGCACTCGCGCGTTCATCCATCACTGCCAGAGCTACGGCGTGCAGCAGGCCGTTTTTGTCGGACGGCACACCTTCTACGGCGCGGCGGCTGACTCGCCTCTGTACCACACCGAAGACGAGCCTCCGATGGCTGCCCACACCTTCCCCGAGCTCGCCGACCTGGTCGCTGCGGACCTTTACGCCGCGTCATCGTTGTGGCGATACCCGGAGATCGCCACCGCCGTCCTGCGCATCGTCTACACCCTAGGCCCCAGCAAGCATGGGACGCTCTCCTCCTTTTTGCGCGGCCCCACGGTGCCGCGGGTCATGGGTTTCGACCCGCTCTTCCACTTCATCCACGAGGAAGACGCCGCCGAAGCCATCGTCACCGCCCTCGCCCACAAGCTCCACGGCATCTTCAACGTGTCGGGCCCATCCCCCGTGCCCCTGTCGACGATTGTCCGGGCGGCGGGGCGGCGGCCGCTCGCGGTACCGGCGGCGGTATTCAGGCTAGGCCTAGGCCGCCTCGGCCTCCCTCACCTCCCGGCCGGCGCAATCGATCACCTCAAATACCCAATCGTGGTGGACAGCGACGCCTTTCGACGATCGACTCGGTATACCTATGCCTACGACGAGCGCGAGACGATCGATAGCTTTCGGACGGCGCGCTAGACCGCCAACCACCCACCCCCGGCCACTGACACTGGCAGGGGGGAAAGCCGGTTTTTTGACCCGGCCGGCCCCCCCGGCCGATCTTCGGCGGGATGGTCGTGTCGGACGAGCGCGGGGAGCTTCGGGGGACGCTTCTTGATGGACGTTATCGTATTGGGAACGCGATCGGGATGGGGGGAACCGGAATCGTCTTTGAGGCGGAGCGGCTGGCTACTCTCGAGCGGGTCGTCGTCAAGACCCTCCGGCCGACCCATGCCGGCAACCCCGATCTGATGAGCCGGGTGCGGCGCGAGGTCGAGGTTGCTCGCCGCGTCGTTCATCCCGGCATCGTACCGGTCATCGACCACGGCACGCTGCCGGACGAGTCGCCGTACCTGGTGATGAAGCACATGCGATCGGAAAGCCTTTCGTCGTACCTGCGACGCTGCGGGCCGCTCGATCCGAGGCAAATCTCGGTGATCGTGGCTAGGCTATCGTCGATCCTGCACAGCGTGCATCGGCATGGCTACGTTCACCGGGACGTCAAGCCCGAGCACATTCTGCTCAACCGCGGTGGCTACGGGGAGCTCGACGTACACGTTCTCGACTTCGGCGTGTGTGCGGCCGACACGGCGCCTGCCGACGAGCGGGCTAGAGAGCGAGGCCGCGTCTATGGCACACCGAGCTATGCCTCGCCCGAGCAGGCGGCTGGGAACCCATTCGTCGATGCGCGTGCGGACCTCTTCGGCGTAGGGGTCACGATGTTCGAAGCGCTGACCCGCAAGCTTCCGTTTACTGGAACCGACGTGACCGCGGTCCTCCGCCGGATCATCCGCGAAGACGCTCCGCGGGTGAGACACCTGTCACCGTACGTCGACGACGAGATGGACGCTCTCATCGCCAAGCTGCTGAGCCGCCGCCCCGCTGGCCGCCATCCTTCGGCCCGCGCCTTAATGCGGGCCCTCGACCCTTGGCTCAACGAGCGCGTCGCGACAGAGCGCGCGCTGACGGCCACATTGGACGTCGTGCCAGCCACGAACAGCATCCGGCCGACTGCCCAACACGACATGGCCGCCGCCTAGTGTGTGATCCGAAAGCGCGGTGGCGACTGGGAACGTGGTCAGGCGTGTTTCATCCGACCCACCCACCCCCGCCGCGTAATCCTCCCTCCGCGGCATTCGCTTCGCTTTGCCTTGGCGGCGCATGCGCGCCGGGCGTCGCCTTCGGCTCGCGCACCTAGGCGTCGGTGAGGGAGTCGATTAGGGTGGAGACGTCGGCGGGAGCGGCCATGGCGTGGTAGCCCTTGTCGACGTAGAGGACGGTTCCAGTAATGCCGCTCGCCAGCGGGCTGCAGAGAAAGGCCGCCGCGTTGCCCACCTCTTCGGCCTGAAGCGCGTGGGGCAAGGGCGCGTTCATCTCGTAGTACTTGATCATCTTGTGGATGAAGCCGATCGCCGATGCCGCGCGAGATGCGTAGGGCCCAGCCGAAATCACGTTGACCCGATGTCCGCCTTGGCGGCCCAGCTCGAACGCCAACATCCGGGCGTCGGTTTCGAGCGCTGCCTTAGCCGAAGCCATTCCCCCACCATAGTCGGTCACAACCCCCTGACTCGCTAGGTACGAGAGCGCCAACAGCGCCCCGTCCGGGCGCATCAAAGGCTGCAACCGCTGGGCAAGGGAGACGAACGAATATGCGCTCGCGCCATGCGCTGCGAGATAGCCTCCCCGGCTCGTCTCCATCAACGGCTTGGTGACCTCGGGGCCGTTCGCGAGGCTGTGCACGATGATGTCGAGGCTGGAATCACCAAAATCCTCGCGAAGCCTGTTGGCTACGCCCTCGATGCTGAAGTCACCCCGTTCGCGGTAGCGCTTCTGGCCGCGGAGCTCCTGGGGCGCGTCTTCCAAAAGGTCGTACTCCGCGTCAAGCGGGTAGACTCGCTCGAACTCGAGCTTGCTCCCGTCCGGCATCGCCAAAGACGCATCGAGCTTCCCGCGGCGCAACAACGTCTCGAAGATGCCAAGCGCTGGCGGCCAAGTGCCCACGCAAACCGACGCGCCCGCTATCGCAAGCGCCTTGGCGATCGCGAATCCAAACCCGGCATCGTCCGCCACGCCCGCGACGAAGGCCCGTCTCCCCGAAAGATCGATCGGCAACATGCGCGGAACCTTATCGCCTGTCCCGGCAAACCGCTACACTCCGCGCCATGAAGAAGAAGGACCAGGGAGTCGAGTACGTCCCGGTCGCCGAGCACTACTTCGAGAAGCGCGGATTGCGCCGGTATGCGGGCGTATGGTCGTTGTGGGCGCTCGGGGTCGGCGCGGTGATTTCGGGGGACTTCTTCGGGTGGAACTTCGGCCTCGCTGCCGGCGGGTTCGGTGGTCTTCTGATCGCAACAGTCGTCATTACGGTGATGTACGCCGGCCTGTGCTTCAGCATTGCGGAAATGGCGGCGGCCCTTCCGCACACCGGCGGTGCGTACTCCTTTGCGCGGTCGGCGATGGGCCCATGGGGCGCGTACATCACGGGTCTTGCCGAGAACATGGAGTACATCCTCACGCCGGCGGTGATCGTCGTCGGCATCGGTGGGTATCTCGGCGCGATCTTCGAGACCCCTACGAGCGTCGAGCCACTGTGGTGGCTGGCCGCGTACGCCGCCTTCGTCGGCCTGAACGTCGCCGGCGTCGAGACGACGTTCCGTTTTACCGTACTGATCACCATACTGGCCCTCGCTGTGCTGGTCGTGTTCTGGATCGGGGCGATTCCACACTTCGACATGCAATGGGCCCTCAACATCGAGCCCGAGAAAGGACAGAGCAGGTGGCTGCCGTACGGCGCGTCCGGCATCTTGGCTGCCCTTCCGTTTGCGATTTGGTTCTTCCTCGCGATCGAACAACTTCCTCTCGCCGGTGAGGAAGCCCAGGCCCCCGCACGCGATCTACCGCGTGGGCTGCTGTACGGTCTGCTCACCCTCGTCGTGGCAGCTTTTCTGACGCTGTTCCTCAACGCGGGTCTCGAACCGGGCTCCCAGGGGCTGGGCTCTTCCGCGGAACCCTTGTTCGAGGGTTTCAAGACAATCTTCGGCGCGGGCCTCGGCGCCAAACTGCTCGCACTCGTCGCGGTCACCGGCCTCATCGCAAGCTTCCACAGCATCATCTTCGCATACGGGCGACAGATCTTTTCGCTCTCCCGCGCTGGCTATTTCCCACGCTGGCTCTCGCGGACGCATCAGCGCCGCCAGACACCTCACGTCGCGCTCTTCGTCGGTGCCCTGCTCGGTTACGTGGTCGCCTACGGTATTCACGCGCTCGGCCCCGAGCATCCAGTCGGCGCTGTTCTGCTCAACATGGCCGTCTTCGGCGCGGTGATCGCATACGCGCTTCAGATGGTGTCGTACATCCTGTTGCGCATCCGGCTGCCTCACATCCACCGACCTTACCGCAGCCCCCTTGGAATACCGGGCGCGGTAGTGGCGCTGCTCATCGCGGTTGTCACCCTGGTGGCGCTGTTCGTCACCGACCCGATCTATCAGCGGGTCGTAGCGGGAGCGGCGGTTTGGTACGGGCTCGGGCTTCTGTGGTTCGCGTTCTATGCGCGACACCGGCTGGTGCTCTCCCCGGAGGAATCTTTCGCACTTTCGGCGCACAGTTCGCAAGACGACCCCTAGCCGGCGTGCCAAGCTACTTCCCGTGCGGGTTCTGTTACTACGACATGCAGAGGCGGTCGATACACGGTCGGCTGCGACCGACCACGACCGTTGGCTGACCGACGCGGGGCGGCACACGATGGCCAAGGTCGGTGCAGCCCTAGCCAGTCTCGGCTTGCAATACTCGTGCATTTACACGAGCCCCTTGGTGCGCGCGGTTCAAACCGCGGAGATCTTGGCGTCCACGCAGCCCGGCTTCCACGGCCCCCTCGAGGTACAGTCCGCGCTATCGAGCGAAGCCGGCAGCACCGCGCAGGCCCTCGAGCCACTCGAGCATGCGTCCGACGATGACTTGCTCGTGATGGTGACGCACATGCCGAAGGTCGGCGTGCTCGCGGGCCATCTATGCCAACTGGCCGCGTTTCCGTCTTTCCGAACGTCCGCCGCTTGCCTGCTGCGGGTAGAGGGAGGCAAGGGCCACTTCCAGTGGATGCTAGACCCGCAAACCCTAGAGCTAAAACGCCCCTGACGGCCTCACTAAACCGTACACACTTGGTTGCGACCGCGGTGCTTGGCTTCGTAGAGCGCCTTGTCGCCTTGCACGAACAAGTCCGCAGCGGTTGAGGCGTGATCGGGGAACGTCGCGACGCCGAGAGAGGCGGTGACCTTCAAGGGCCCGAGCTCGGTCGACACCTCGGTCTTCTCCAGCTCCTCGCGAACTCGCTCCGCAAGCATTTGCGCGCCCCGCACATCCGTCTCCTCACAGAGCACGCAAAACTCCTCTCCGCCAAAGCGGGCTACGATGTCGGTCTCTCGTTTGACGCGCCGGAGCACCTCACCGAGCTCCTTGAGGACCCGGTCGCCCGCAGCGTGACCATACGTATCGTTGACCGCTTTGAAGTGGTCGAGGTCCGTCACAATCAGAGACAGTTTGCGGCCGAATCGTTGTGCGGCCATCAGCTTCTGCTCCATTTGGTCGAGGAGCGCGCGCTTATTGAGGCAGCCCGTTAGGCCATCCGTCGTCGCCAACTCCTCGAGCAGACGAACGGACCGCGCGTTGGCCATCGCGACGGCAAGTTGGTTCGCGAGCGCCTGCAGCGTCTCACGCGCGGACGTACCAAACGCGGCGGGCGCTTTCGCTGCAACGATCAAAGTTCCAATCGGCTCCTCACGCGCCACCAGCGGCAATACGAGAAGCGACTCCATGCCTTTGAGCTTTGCCTTCTTGGTGAACAGCACCTGCTGGTGCGGGTCGAACTCGCCGCGGTATGGGAGGTAGTGCCGGTTCTTGACCACCATCGCCGTGAGGGAAGCGTTGTCGCGGAAGCGAAGCCCTTGGAAGTCGGGCGCTCGTTCGCCTACCGCGCGCCGTACGACGTGACGCCGCCCTTCGGGTTGGTACTCGGTGATCGCCGCAAAGTCGTGTGGCACGATCTCGGTCGCGGCGGTCAACCCGACCTCCATGACCGCGTCCTGCGTCAACGCTGTGCTGAGAGCCTGGGAAACACGATAGAGCGTCTCTTGCTCGCGCTTGGCGCTTTCGAGCTGAACGAAGACGCGTTCGTTCTCGAACGCGCGCAGAATGTGCGACGTGCTATCGCGGAGCAGCTCTTCTTCCTCGGGTCTGAACGCGCGATCGATGAGGCGATCGGCGCAAAGCACGGCCCGCAGATGTCCTCGCTCGAGCACCGGCACGGCGATGAACGACCGCACCGTCGCGGGCCCCCGATAATAGCAAATGCCACGATATCCTGGGCGAATCTGCTGAAGACTGGTGGTGAGCTGCCTCCTCACCGCAGCGCCGACCGCCCCCGCGCCCAGGGCGAAAGGGCCATCGGCCACGTCGTCGCTCTTCGTCACCAGCTCGGCGATGTGCAGTTGCTCGGCCTCGCTCGAAGGCATCAGGAGCACACAGGTATGCAGGTCCAGGGTCCGGTGCAGGAGCTGAAGTGCGTGATAGAGCGCTTGGCGGACTTCTTGAACGCTGGTTTGATACAGGCGCTCCTCGTCCCTCAGTCCGTCCGACGAAGGCGCGACCAAGCGAAAGAGCCGCGTATCGTCTTTCACCTTTTCCTTTTGGGCTGCGAGCTCGAGATCCGATTTGCGTCGTACGCGCACGATCTCCGCGCGCGTGAACGCGTGACTGAGCGCACCAAAGCAAACGATGAAGAGCGCGTTCAAGCCGAGCAGCAGCGGGTCGCTGATCTGTTCGCCGAACAACGCCGTGGCGAGCCCGAGTGCGAGCGCGAAGACGACGACACCGACGCCAGCAGGTCCGGCTGCGAATGACGCAACGAGCGCAACGGCTACGAACGTCAACGGGTAGAGATCGCTACGAATGCCGCCACGAAACTGAACGAGCGCCTGCACACCGACGAGCAACAGGACGCCCAGCTCGAAAGCGGACCTCGGGTCCGTGCCCTGCCGATACGCGGTGTGGGCGCGGTGTCCGAAGAGCGCGCTCCAGGCGACGACCCACAACCCATGCAGCCAACTGGGCTCCCGGCTGCCAGGAAGAAAGAAGCCAGCCAGCAGGAACGCCGCGAGCAGGAATGCAGCGGCCAATCCCCATGCCGACCGCGCGGTGCGCCTGACGCGAAGCGCTGCCTGGACGAGGGCCGTCATATGACAGCGGTGTTACGCCCGCTGCCGTTCGTTCAGCAAGAAAAGCGCTCGAATGTGGGCAAGTCGCCCACCCCGCTCCACTACCGAGGCGGGAATTGGAAGACGAACTCCTCGGCCCGGACCATCCCAAGCTCGTCTCGCGCGATACGCTCGACGTAGGCCGGGTCGCTGCGCAGCGCGTCGATCTCACCTTTGAGGGTGACAATCTCGCGGACGAGCTCTTCGTTGGACTCGCGCAGCTCCTGGAGCTCCCCCCGGAGGTGGCGGTAACGGGGCAAACCCTGCTCGTCGAGAACCAAGGTTGGGACCGTCATGATCGCCATCACCATCAAGGAGAACGGGAGAAGGGCGGCGCTGGGTCTCACGAGGCCGAGCCTGCCGCAATCTGGGGTCCAAGCGCAATTTTCCGGAGGGTTTCGCGCGCTTGACAGAACCGCCCAAGCTTCTACTTTCTCAAGAACGTGACGGTGACATTGGACGAACGCCATCGGCGGATCCTGTTCGCAGCCGTGACCGAGTATATCGCCTCGGGACAGGCTGTGAGCTCGCGTCGCATTGCCAAGCGTTACGCGATCAAGCTGTCGCCCGCGACCATTCGAAATGTGCTCGTCGAGCTCGAAGACGCGGGGCTGTTGCACCAGCCGCACACGAGCGCAGGCCGGGTTCCGACCGACGCCGGCTTCCGATGCTTCGTCGACGCCATGGCAACAGTGGGTGTGGCGCTCTCGGGCGGGAAAATTTCCGACGCTCACCGGACGGCCTTGATCGAGCGCCTGCAAGGGCTGGAGGCTGGCGACGACGCCGTTCGGGAAACCGGCCAGCTTCTAAGCCGACTCACCGGCACCGCGACCATCATCGCCCGACCGTCGGCTGCCGAGGCCATCCTCGATCAGCTTCGGTTCATGCGACTCGCCAGCGGGCGGACACTGGCCGTTCTGGTCACACGCTCGGGCGGCGTCGAGAACCGGGTCGTCGTCACGGAGCTCGACGTGGACGGGCACACCCTCGAGCGGGTGAACAACTACCTAGCCGATCTGGTTGGCGGTCGGACGCTCCGGTCCGTCCGCGATGCGCTCGCCGTTCGTATCGCCACTGAGCAAGGCCAGTACCAGGTTCTGCGCGAGCAGGCGCAACGAATGGTGGAGGCTACGGTCGAAGGCCAGGTCGAACGGGCCCGGGTCGTCATCGAGGGGCAGGGCACGCTCTTCGACCGTCCGGAGTTCGGCGACGCAGAGAAAATCCGAGGCTATCTCAACGCGTTCGAAGAGAAGCAGAAGCTATTGGAGCTCCTCGAGCAAACCTTGCTCGCCGATGGGGTCCAGGTCTTCATCGGCTCCGAGACGGCGCTAGATGGGGTCGGCGACATCAGCGTCATTTCGAGCCCATACCGCCGGGATGGCGCCAGCGTGGGCTCCTTCGGGATCGTGGGTCCGACTCGCATGGACTACGAGAAGTACATACCTTTGGTGGGGTTCGCGGCCGATGTGCTAAGCGACATCCTGGACGGTCGGCTTCCGGGCGCGTCCAAAGGCTCCTAGAGAGAAGCTGGAACAAGGCGGATATAGAGCATGAGCGAACACGCGGGGGAAAAGCCGAAGGACGAGCGGGCCAGCGGCGAGAACGAAGACGAAGAGGTCATCTTCCTGGAGGAGGAGTCCGACGAATCAGGAGAGGCGGAGCCTAGCGACCTCGAGAAGGCGCATACCGAACGCGATCGGATGCGCGAGCAGCTCCTGCGCATCGCGGCCGACTTCGATAATTTCCGGAAGCGATCGCGCAAAGAGATCGAAGAAGTTCGCCTGCGTACGGTCGAAGATACCCTCCGGGAGGTTCTGCCGATCGTCGACAACCTCGAGCGCGCGGCGGCCGCCATGACCGACGCAACCGAGGTATCGGCCGTCACGGACGGCGTCCACATGGTGCTCCGCGGCTTCGAGGACATCGCCGAGCGACTGGGCCTCAAGCGCGTTACAACTGTCGGCCATCTGTTCGATCCGACCTGCCATGACGCCATGCAGCAGGAAGAAACCAACGCGCACGCGCCCGGTACGATCGTCGCGGAGATCGTTCCCGGCTACTACCTCGGGGAGCGCCTGCTGAGGCCGGCGATGGTCGTGGTGGCGAAGCCGCCGACCGGCACAGGTGATCAGGGAGGCGGCTCATCCGAGGGCGGCGGCGGCGAAGCCAAGAGCGAATAGTCTTCCCTGGATGCGACAACCCCCGCCACGGGGTATAAAAGAGACGCAGGCAAGATGGGGAAAATCATCGGGATCGATCTGGGTACGACCAACTCTTGCGTCGCGTTTGTCGACAACGGACGGCCGCAGGTGATCCCGAACGCGGAGGGCAGCCGCACCACACCTTCCGTCGTGTCTTTCTCCAAGGACGGCGAACGCCGCGTGGGCAGCGTGGCGAAACGGCAAGGTGTCACCCATCCGGAGAGCACCGTCTTTGCAATCAAGCGCTTGATGGGTCTGGCATTCGAAGCGGAGCACGCGCAGAAGCACAGGCGCGCTGTGCCCTATCGCGTCGTCGAGAGCGAACGCGGAGACGCCTGGATCCAAATCGAGGAGAGCCAGTACTCGCCGCCGGAAATCTCCGCCATGATCCTCGAAAAGATGAGGGAGGTCGCGGAGGCGTTCCTCGGCGACGATATCGTCGAAGCAATCGTGACGGTGCCCGCCTACTTCAACGACGCCCAGCGCTCTGCGACGATAGCCGCAGGAAAGATCGCAGGCCTCGAAGTCCGCCGCATCATCAACGAACCGACCGCAGCCGCGCTCGCATACGGCTTCGAAGAGAAAGAGGGCAAGCGGGTCGCCGTGTATGACCTCGGCGGCGGCACGTTCGATATCTCGATCTTGGAGATCGCCAATGGCGTCTTCAGCGTGAAGGCAACGGCAGGCGACACACATCTTGGCGGTGAAGACCTGGACAACGCACTGGTCGAAGAGCTGGCGCGTCGCTTTGAAGAGAGCAGCGGCATCGACTTACGCGAGGACCGCGTCGCGCTTCAGCGTCTCAAGGAGCAGGCCGAGAAGGCCAAGCACGAGCTGTCTTCGTCGCTCGAGACGGAGATCAACCTGCCGTTCATCGCATCGGATGATTCCGGCCCGAAGCATCTCGAAACCAAGCTCAGGCGCAGCGAGCTCGAGATCCTGGTCTCAGCGATCATCGACCAGACCCTCGGCCCCTGTCAGCAAGCGCTGGACGACGCGGGGGTCAGGAGAGAAGATATCGACGAGATCCTGCTCGTGGGCGGCCAGAGCCGTATGCCGATGGTGCAGTCCAAAGTCGCGGATTTCTTCGGCAAACAGCCACACAAGGGCGTCAACCCTGATGAGGTCGTCGCAATGGGCGCCGCGCTGCAGGGCGCGGCCCTGCTCGGTGAAGTCGAAGAGGTTCTTCTTCTCGACGTCACGCCACTGAGCCTCGGCGTCGAAACCGGCGGTGGCGTTTTCCACAAGCTGATTCCACGCAACACGACGGTGCCCACCCGCGCTAAAGAGATCTTCACGACGAGCGTCGACAACCAAAGCTTCGTTCCGATTCACGTGCTGCAAGGTGAACGTGACATGGCCGAAGACAACAAATCATTGGCGAAGTTCGAGCTTGCGCCGATCCTTCCTGCGCCGCGAGGTGTCCCGGAGGTCGAAGTCACATTCGACATCGACGCGGACGGCGTCGTGAACGTAAGCGCCAGGGATTTGGGCACGAACCGGGAGCAGAACATCCTCGTCGTCGCATCGAGCGGGCTCACCGAAGACGACATCGAGCGCATCATCGGCGAGGCAGATGCCTACAAAATGACCGACCAAAAGCGCCGCGACCTGGCGGAGCTCCGTAATGCGGCCGAAGCGCTATTGTACACGAGTGAGCGCGCGGTCGCCGAGTGCCGGGAGATGGTCCCCGAAGACGTCGTGGCGGAGGTCGAAGCGGACATACAGTCCTTGCACGCATGCGTTGACGAAGGCGACGCCATCGCGATCAAGGACGCGCTCGAAACACTCGAGCTCAGCGCCTACAAGATCGCCGAGGCGATGTACGGCAGCGTCGACCTCGACGCGCCTGCCGAAGGCGAAGCTCAGTCCGAGTCGTGAGCGCGGGACAACGGGCGACGGCCGGCGGCGCGCAGTGGCTAGCGCGCATGCGTTGGGGCGCGCTCGGAACCGAGGCCGGGGCGGTCCTCATCGCGACCCAGGTCTTGGGGGTCGAGCTGCCCTTCGCTCCCATCTGGTCGCTCGTCGCGGTCGGCGTCTTGTCGAACCTCTGGCTCGTATCCCGCAAGGGCCGAGCCGGCCACCTCGGTGCGTTTTTCCTGCTCGATGTGGTGCTTCTGACTGGCATGCTGTATCTGGCGGGCGGCCCGACCAACCCGTTCAGCATCATCTACGTCGTGTACATCGCGATGTCGGCCGTCATGTTGACGCCCAGGTGGACTTGGACGATCGCGGGACTCTCGATCGTCTCGTTTGCCGCCCTCTTCGTCGTCCACGTCCCAAGCGAGCATCTCGGGCATGCGGATCACGGTGGGGGGTTTCAAGCCCACTTGTACGGGATGTTCATCGCGCTCGTCTTGGCCGTGGCGTTGATCACTTTTTTCGTGAGCCAGTTGTCGTTAGAGCTCCGGCGCCGTGAACGCGCGCTTGCCGAAGCCGAGGAACGCACCCACCGCTGGGGGAAGCTCGCTTCGATTGCGACCCTGGCTGCCGGGGCGGCGCATGAGCTCGGGACTCCGCTCGGTACGATCGCCATCGCGGCCAAGGAGATGGAGCGCCAAGCGCGGAAGATCCAAGGCGGCGCGGGGCTCGTCGAGGATGCCGAGTTGATCCACGAAGAGCTGGAGCGGTGTCGCTTAGTGCTCGATCGAATGGCCGCCAGCGGCGGGGAGCATGTCGGCGAGAGCCTGGGCTCGATCCCGCTCGAAGACCTGTTTGCCGAAGTCCGTACCCGCTTGACCCCCGACCAAGGGGAGCGTTGGATCACCACGACCGACGTCGCCAGTGTCGAGGCGCCCCACGAGGCGCTGGTGCAGATGGTCGAGAACATCGCACGAAACGGGTTCGACGCCTGCGCGACAGGGCGTGTAGCGCTCGAAGTGCGTGGGCTTCATCGGTCTGTCGAGCTGCGCTTCGTCGATGAAGGGCGCGGCATGGACGCAGCCACCGTGGAGCGGGCCACCGAGCCGTTTTTCACGACCAAGAACGCAGATGACCGAATGGGTCTGGGGTTGTTCCTGGCGCGGACACTCGTAGACTCGTTGGGCGGCCACCTCACCATCGAGTCAACCACCGGACAGGGCACCACGATCCGTGTCGTGCTTCCGCAGGCTCCGCAAGGCACATGACCGACGCAACCGACGAAAGTACCCCGAAGCCATCCATCCTTCTCGTCGACGACGACGAACGGTTCCGGTCACGCATGGCGCGCGCTTTCGAGGAACGTGGTTACGAAGCCCAGCAGGCCGAAGGATACGACGAAGCGACCAAGATCGCGGAGCGTGAGAGCACCGAGTATGCGGTGGTTGACCTTCGCATGCCGGGCAAGTCCGGTTTGGAGGTGGTCCGCACGCTGCACCGAATCGACGCAGCGACCAAGATCGTCGTGCTGACCGGCTACGGGAGCATCGCGACCGCCCTCGAAGCCATGCACCTTGGCGCGACGCACTATTTAACCAAGCCAGCCGATGTCGACGAGGTGATCGCATCGTTCGATCGGGCCGGCACCGGGGTCCGGGAGGAGGTGCCGTCAGCCGAAAGCGAGACGCCGCAAACGCCCTCGTTGGCCCGAGTCGAATGGGAGCACATCCAGCGAGTGCTGACCGACTGCGGTGGCAACATCACCAAAGCCTCGGAAAAGCTGGGAATTCATCGGCGATCGCTCCAACGGAAACTCTCGAAGTTCCCTATGCCCCGCTGAGCGGCTGCGACGATTTGCCACGTACACTCGGGGAGGGTTCGTCCCTAAGCTCCGGCGGTGAAGGGTTGGTATTGGGTGATCGTGGCGCTGTTCGCGCCGCTGTGGATTGCTGCGGAGGCTTCGGCGTGCGGAACCTGCGCCGTGGGAGATCCGACCCTCACCATCGTCGGATTCGAACAACCGAAGGGTCAGCGGGTGCGCACCTCGGGAACGGTGCGCCACCGGAACGACCGAATCGGCGAGCCCGAAGTCGATGAGCTTCGACTCGCCGAACAGCGCATGGAGCTCGCCTTGGCCTACTCGCCTACCGATCGATGGACCCTATCGTTGATGATGCCGCTCGTTCATCGCTTGGTGAGCGCAGTCAATCTCGCGGAGGCCGATATTTGGGCGCCGGGCGACCTGGAATTCAGGACCCGCGCCGTCGTTTGGCGCGATCGCAAATTCGCGCCCCGGCATTTGGTCAGCCTGATCGGCGGCCTCGAGTTCCCGACGAGCTCGATCGAGCGCGACGCACAGGGCGTGCCGCTGCCGCTCGAGTTCCAAGCAGGCACGGGCTCGTGGGATCCGATCATGGGGGCGTCGTACACCATGTTTTCGGATCCTTGGTCCGTTTACGTATCGTCCACAGTCATCGTCCCAACACAGGGCACCGCGGACACCAAGGCGGGCACCAGCTTTCGGCAAACCGCGCTTGGACAGTTCCAGCCCTGGCACTTCCTTGCTTTCCAACTCGGGGCAGAATTCAGGATCGACCAGCCGGGGTACATCCAGGGTGTTCGTGACCCCAACACCGGCGGACACATCACCTACGGGACGCTGGGGGTGGTTGGGTTGCCGCACGAGAAGGTGATACTCCACTTCACAGCTGCCATTCCGATGATCCAGCGCCTGGACGGCCAGCACGTGGAAGGTCTCGCGATCACGGCAGGGTTGGTCTATGAAATCTAGCCTTCTCATCACGATCGCATTGTGCTGCGCGGCATCGCTTCCGCACTGCATGCGAGTCACTGACGGCATCGAGGTCGACGTCGCCTATCAGCCTGCCGCGACGCCGGCATCCATCCGAACAGACGAGGGCTACGGGGTGCGCCTCGAACGGGCGATGATTGCCGTCGGCCAAGTCGAGCTGATCAGGTGTGACAATTTTGTCCTGGATCTCTGGAGACTTGTCGTACCCGGGCGGGCAAGAGCACACGAGTTCACTTCTCCGACCAGTTTGGGTGTCCCTGTGGTGATCGATTTGATGGAGAGCGCTGGAGTTCCGCTGTTTGCGGGCACACTGCGCCCACCGCCAGGCAGGTACTGCGGCATTCGCGTCACTAGCATGCCCGCCGATCAGGACGCGGAGGGTTTAACCGACGAAAACCTGGAGATGATGCAACACAGCGTCCTCATCGCGGGACGGGTGCAAGACGAGTCGACCGGCGATGAGAACCCACTGCTCGCCCGCATCTGGGAGGTCCTGCAGTGCGAAATGCTGTTCGACCGGCCTCTGGTTTTCGATAGCCCTGGGTTCGAAAGCGTCTCCATTCAAATCGACCACACCAAGTGGTTCGATGGCATTGATTTTGCATTGCAAGACACAGCCGCAGTGCAGCAACAGATAACCGAAAACGTACGGTCGTCGTTGCAGGCAGTCCTTTCGGAGACGGAAGCAGACCTCTAACGACTGCGGAAAGATTGAGAATGAAGAAACTGACAATTCTTGGAGTGGCTCTTGTACTAGGTAGCTTCGGTTGCGACAGCAGCAGCGGCGGCACTGGTGGCTCAGGCGGCACGGCGGGCACTGGTGGCTCAGGCGGGGCGGGCAGCCAAGCCGTGACCATCCAGTTCGCGGCGAAGGTCGGAGCGGACGACTTCGTCTGCGGCGACACCTACGACAACCTCGGGATCACCGACGCCTCGATGCAGGTCAGCGACTTCCGCTTCTACGCGCAGGACTTCGAGCTCAAGAACGCCGATGGCGACTACGTCGCGGTCACGATCGACACCGCCGAAACCATCTGGCAGCTCGAAAATGTGGTTCTCCTCGACTTCGAGGACGGCTGCACCGACCTCGGGAACGAGCCGATGAACACCGTCGTCACCGGCACCGTGCCGGAGGGGACATATGACGGGCTTCGCTTCAAGATGGGCGTGCCCTTCGAGATCAACCACGAGAACCCCGCTACCGCGCCGCCTCCGATGAACCTGACCTCGATGCAGTGGAACTGGCAGGGCGGTTACAAGTTCCTCCGAATCGACTCGGGCACCTTCAGCATGACCGACTGGCGTATGCACCTCGGGAGCACGGGCTGTGACGGGGACCCGGTTTCCGGCGGCACGACGGCGTGCAACAGCCCGAATCGCGTCGAGGTGGATCTGGCCGCATTCGATCCGGCGGCCGACACCGTCATCGCCGACTTCGCCGCCCTGGTGGATGGCTCCGACCTGAGCGCCAACCAACCCGAAACGCCCGTCGGCTGCATGTCCGGTCCGATGGACGGCGACTGTGAACCCCTTTTCGAGAGCCTTGGGCTCGCGTTTGGCGAAACTCCTGCCGGCACGCAGTCCTTTTTCTCGGTT
>JAUXFZ010000311.1 GCA_030622585.1 Myxococcales bacterium | reverse complement strand
GATGGCGGCCGGCCTCGCCCACGAAATCCGAAATCCGCTCGGGTCGGTCAAGGCCAGCGCCCAATACCTAGCGGGGGCCTCCGATCAGCCCGCAGGGCGCGGCGAGGTCCGCGACATCAACGGCGACGAGGTCGACCGCCTGAACCGCGTCGTCAGCTCGTTCTTGGACTATGCGCGTCCCGCTCACACAGACCCCGAACCGATCGACGTAAACGCCACGGTACAATTGACGCTCCAATTCCTTCGGGCGGAGTGCGATTCGGCCGACGTTGGCTTGCACGTCACGATGGACCCCGACTTGCCCGAGGTGCGCATCGATATCGAACACCTACGCCAAGTCCTGATCAATCTCGTCCAGAACGCGATGCAAGCCATGACGAGCGGCGGAGACATCTACGTCGCGACCCGCATCCAAGACCGCTTCCAAATCGGTGGCAGTGCGCGTCCCTGTGTCCACCTGAGCGTTCGCGATACCGGCCCGGGCATCGCACCGGGGCTCCTTGCCAACCTCTTCGTGCCATTCGTCACCACGAAGCAGCAGGGAACCGGCCTTGGGCTCGCGATTTCGCAGCGCATCGTCTCCGAAAGCGGCGGCCGGATCGATGTCCGCAGCCGCGAGGGGGTAGGCACCACGTTTGTGGTCTTGCTTCCCGCAGAACCCGACGCAGCGATCGATGACCTCGAAGCCGAGGGGGAACCCGATCAATCGCCGGAACCGAACGGCGCCCCTGGGCGCCTCGAGCCCGCCGAGCCCTGATCGACCGACACGGTTTGCATCCGAAGCCGGTAAAGGCGCAGGTCTTTTCGGTCAAAGCTGTCTTCGGGCAGATCGTTGTCGCGGAACAGTCTGCGGTACGCGTCCGTGGGGGTGTCGGCTACCTGCGTTCTTCGCGGGAGAAGATAGCGCCAGCGTGCCGGCTGCTCATAGGCGACGCCGTGCTGCGGTTTCACGAGCGCGTCGATGAGGGATGTGGCCCCCGGGCCGAAAGTGCCGTCGTCGAACAGGAACGCCACCTCGACGTCGAGCTGGTCGAGGCGGTCACTGAGCGGCCCGCCCATCGTCTCGGTTCGCTCTTCCCATCGCTCGCGTGCCGCCAGAGAGGCAGTGATCAGTCCTTCGGCGATCGACTGCGCGCGCGCCGAGCGCCAAAGTCGGGGGCCTCGGCCGCCGGTCAGCAGCACCAGGACCTCGACCGCTTGTGGCTGGGTGAGCGCTTCGGGGAACGCGTCGACCGGAGGGGCTGCGTTCCCCTCGAGAATACCGCGCGCCACGCGGGCGAGGACGCGATCCGAAAGCACGACCGGCCAGACCGTGTGATCGATGACGTACAAGAGTCCGTCCGTCGTGAGCGCCTCTCCTCGAAAGCCGCGCACGACACCGCCCGAGGCGAACCGGTCCGCCAGAGGCAGCTCTGCACCGACGAGCCTGTCGGAGGTCACGACCACCCATAAGCCTTCTAGCCCCGCCGCTTGCAACGCCTCGCGGAGGCGATCCGGATCGACGCCCTGAACCGCCTCCTTCACAGCCGGATGCGCGTCGAGCTCCTCCCAGTCGAGCCCCGGAGGGGGCGACACCAACGCCACGACTTCCGTCCACTCCAAAAGGGAGGCTGGCACCACAGACCGGCTCTGTCGCCACACCAGCCACGCGCCGAGGACGCCCACAATCACCAACAGCCAAGCCCGCTTTGCCATGCCGGTACCCTGTATCGTAAGAACCGGCATGCCCCAAGGCCCGAAGCTCCGTGCGCACCCGATGGCGAGCCCGTTTCACGTGGTCTTGGTCGAGCCGGAGATCCCGCCCAACACCGGAGCGATCGCCCGGACCTGCGGGGCCACCCAATCGCCCCTGCACCTGGTGGGGCCGCTGGGGTTCCAAATCGACGAGCACGCGGTGCGCCGCGCGGGTCTCGACTACTGGGACCTCGTCGAGATCCACCGACACAAATCATTCGAGGCATTCGAAGAATCCGATCCATGTCCCCGAATTCATTTCTTTTCCGCTGGGGCCTCTAGATCGTACCTCGAGGCGGCATTCGAACCGGGCGACGCCCTGGTCTTCGGTCGAGAGTCCGTTGGGCTACCTCCCGTGCTGCTCCAAGACCGGCAAAACGTGTGGGCCATCCCGACCATCGGAGCGGTCCGCAGCCTGAATCTCAGCAACGCGGTGAGCATCGTGCTGTACGAGGCGTTACGGCAAAATCAGGCGTTCGAGGACACCTTTCTGGGCTAACAGGCGCCCTTGAATACATCCGGGGCCGACACGTCCGAGGCACATGGCCCATTCACGCGTGATCTCCCTTCTTCCTGTCCTGCTGCTCCTCGCCGGATGCCCCATCTACGGACCGAGCCCCGTCCAGCGCGAAGTCCCAGTCTCATGTCAGAGCGACTTCGACTGTCCCCTGGACGCGTTCTGCGATCCCGGGACGAACAGTTGTGTGGCCTATGATTTCGGAATCTGCCTGACGGACGGGGATTGCCCGGTCGGGAGCTACTGTGATCTCTCCGACGGCGGATGCTACATCCCCCCTATCGCCGAATGCCGAGCCGATGGCGACTGCTCCTCTGGGTTCGAGTGCGACTTCCGCGATAGCTGCCGGCCCGAAACCGAAGGCAGCTGCCTCGCTGACGGCGACTGCGCGGGCGACGCGCTCTGCATCGAAAACCTGTGCACCGCGGTCATCGACACCTGCCAGTTCGACTTCCAGTGCTCCGCCGGTTTCACGTGCACCAACAATCGCTGCCGGTTGCTCTGCGGTTCGGACACGGCCTGCCCCAGCGGCACCGCGTGCGAGGACAGTTTGTGCCAGCCGATTGTCGGAGAGTGCATCGACAGCAGCGAATGCCTGGACCTAGCCACGAACTGTGTGGAGGGAACCTGCCTGCGGCGTTGCGACGAGGGGTGCGCTGCCAACACCGAGTTGTGCGACCCACAAGGCTTCTGCAGGCCGCGCACCAGCCCCGACCCACACGCACCCTCGCCTTTCTGCCGCACGGAGGCGGACTGCAACGGTAGCCTTTGCGTCGAAGGGATGTGCCGCGTCGAGTGCGATATCGCTGCGCCCGAAGCGGATGCGATCTGTGCCTCGCACGACGGCCAGGTGCCACTCTGCGGGTCTGACAACCTCTGCTACGCCGAGAGCGAAATGTTCAGCGACTGCCGTGTCCAAAGCGACTGCCCGAACCCAGAGGACTGCATCGACGGCCAGTGCCGGTAGACGGGCCCGGTTCGACCGGAGCCAGCCTATCCCATCTGGTAGCGCAACCGTCGGACGTCCCTGAGGACACGGTCGATCGAATACGCGGGCTCGTACCCCAGCTCGGTGCGGGCCCGCGAGTCGTCCACCATGCAGACGTAGCGCAGATGGTCGAGCTCCTGCGAGGGGAACGAGCTGAGGCGGAGCTTCCAAAGCTGGTCGAGCGCAACCTTCGCCAGCGGCGAGGGCACCAGGCGCGGCCGGCCTCCGGCTTGGCGGATCAAATGCGATAACGGCATCTCGCCGGACCCACGGATGTTGAAGATGCCCCGCACCCCCGGCCGCAGCGCGAGCTGAATCGCGCGAACGACGTCTTTTTCGTGGACGACCTGCATCATCGGGTCGAAGCCCATCACCATGATCGGGCGTTCGAGCCTCAAGTAGTTACTGGCCGCGTTGTGAACGCGGCCCACGATGTGACACGGCCGAAGAACCACGGTCTCGGTGTCGGGGTGCTTCCAGAAAAAGCCTTGGGCAAGCATGTCGAGCTCGACCAGGTCGCGCATGCCGCCGAAGTGCTGCGCCCCCAGCAGCGGCGCGTCTTCGGAGAGGAACTGGGGATTGTTGGCTTGAGGGCCGTAGACGTTGGCCCCCGAGAGCACGACGAGCTTCGGCACCTCGTACTGCGACATGTAGTCGAGCAGCTTCTGGAAGGCGACGATGTTCCATGTGTGTCGGTCACGATCGCTACGCCGACGGTCATGAAGGATGCCCAGGTGCACGACAGCGCGGATGTTTCGGGCGCGGAAGATGTCTTTCATCTTCTTGCGGCGCATGTCGACCTGGTGATGAACGATGTCCTTGGGCCGGTCTGCAAACGGGCGCCGATCTACGCCGACCACTTGGTCGGTTCGATGGAGCTCCCGCGCGAGAAGTTTGCCGAGGCGCCCGCACACCCCAGTGACGAGCACGGAGCCTTCGAGGGCGGGCTTGGACCGGGCCCCGGTGATCGGCTGAGGCTGCGGCGCCTGCTCCGGCAACTCGTTCGGGTGCCCGAACACGCCGCGGGCGACCGGCGCCCGGGCCGAAGGACGCTCTTGGACGGGCTCACGTCCCCGACGCGCGCTGGGCTTGTGTCGGCGCGATGTTTCGATACTAGGCATCAGACGAACACGCCCTTACGCTCGCGTAG
>JAUXFZ010000062.1 GCA_030622585.1 Myxococcales bacterium | reverse complement strand
TGCGCGGTAACTCTCGTAGAAATCGACGACTGAGTAGAGCTCGTAGTCGTTCGACTCGCGAGCGTACCGAGCCAGAAATCGCTCCGCGAGGTCCACGCGCCCATGCCACGCGAGGTCCATCGACAAGAACGCGACGTCTGCGCAGACATCGCCGTACCGAAAGCGGTCGTTGAACTCGATGCAATCGATGATCGTGATCGACCCGTCTGTCCCGAAGTAAACGTGTTCGAGCCTCAGGTCACCATGCCCGTCGCGGACGCGGCTCGCGTCGACTCTCGCCATGAAGCGACCTCCGTCGCCGAGCATACGGAGTTGCCAGGCTTCGATCTCGCGCGCTTGGTCGGTGCTCAGGTAGTCGCCGATCGAGTCCCGAGTCTGCTCGAAGTTCTCCTTCACGTTGCGGCGAATGGTGGCGGCGTCTCCGTGTCGAGACGTCTCCGCGTCGCACCGTGCACCTTCGTGAAAACGTGCGACGTGCACGGCGAGCTCGTCGATGTGCCTCGGCTCGAGGAGGCCGGCTTGCAGCAGCTCGTCGGCGCGTGTCTCGTTCGCAAGACGGCGCATGCGTACGGCCCAGTCCACGATCGTGCCTTCGCCTGCGATTGCGTGGACGCCCGAAGCGTTTACGGTGATTGGGACTACATCGATATAGACCTTGGGCGCGAGTCGCCGGTTGAGGCGCAGCTCCGCGTCGCACGCCTCGTGCCGTTTCTCGAGAGTCGTGAAGTCGAGGAAGCCCAGGTCGACAGGACGCTTGACCTTGAGCACCTCCGCCGCCCCCAGGAAGACCCAGGAGATATGTGTCTCGATCAGCTCGAAGCCTGCCGCTTCGAGATCCGCCTTGAGGTTTCCCATCACACTCCGCGCAGCGCGCCAGTTACCATACCAAGCAAGGACGTGCCGCTCACGAACTCGTAGCCCGCCGCCACGCAATTCTATCGTGCCACGATCAATCTGCGCACGGTTTGCGTCCTTTGCCCAAACTTTCCACGGAACTAGGGGGCCGAAGTAGGCACGGGGTTTGCTTCGTGTGAAGCCCTAGGCTTGGAGGAGACGATGACGACACGGAAACTAGAACGTGCGGAATGGCGACAGTACTTCGATGGGGTCGCGAAGCGCCTCCCGTCGATGCGGGTCGGCGTGTCCATCTTGGGGGACAATATCGGCGTGCAGCTCGAGACCGAGAACGGGGCGCTGCTGGGGATGAGCTACGACTCGAATGACGAGGTTTTCGAGGTAGCCACCTCCAACATCGCTCACCGGGTGCCTAAGCCGAAGGAAATCTACGTCCGCGAGGAGGGAGGGAGGCTCTCGAGTGTCGAGGTCATTGCCCAGGACGACACGAAGCAGATCATCGAGCTTCGGGCGCTTCCCTCGTTGCCAGCGTCCTGACTTGCGGCTACGGAGCCCTGACGATGGCGACGACATGGATTTTGGTGGCCCACGAGGCAGGGGCACGGGTGTTCGAGAACCGTGGTTCCGGCAAAGGGTTGGATCTCATCGAGACGATTGAGCATCCAGAGGGTCGAGCGCGTGACCGGGACATCGACGCCGACCGCCCGGGTCGCTCGTTCCGCAAGGACAGCGGAGACCCTCGCCGCGCCGCGATGAGCCGAAGCGAGGGCCCGCACGATAGGGTGGTCGCCGATTTCGCCAGGACACTCACAGGCAAGCTCCAAAGCGCCCGCGCGGAGAATCAATACGGGCGTCTGGTTCTCGTTGCTCCACCCCGATTCCTGGGGTTATTGCGTTCCTCGCTCGATGCTCCGACCGCTCAGCTCGTAGTCGGCTCGGTTTCCAAGAACCTTGCGGCCAGTAAAGAGGCCGAGCTCATCGAGCATCTTGGCGATGTGATCGCCGTTTGACCGAGCGCTCACTCATCGGGCGCCTGATACGACATGAAGAGGTAGAAGAGATGGCTAACTTTGAAATGCCCGTGACCGACTACATGACCGCCCCTGTCGAGACGATTCGTATCGGGGAAAGCTTGGTCGCCGCGAACGCCCTGTTCTCCAATCAAGGCGTGTCCGCGCTCGCCGTCGTGGACGACGCCGGCCAGATCAAGGGCGTGGTTTCTCGCACGGATGTTCTCCACGTTGCGGTGTTCACCCACGGCGAGACGTTTCGCGTTCCAGATCGCCCCGTTGAAGAGGTCATGAAATCACCTGCGCTTCAGATTTCGCCGGAGGCGGGCCTGGCAGAAGCCGCGAAGCTGATGCTGAACGAACACGTGCATCGCGTCTTCGTAACGAGTGGCGGCAGGCCCGAGGGCGTCGTCTCCACACGCGACCTCATGCGTGCAGTTCACGACAAGCGCCTCAAGACCCCAATCTCGGAGATAGCGTCTGGATCCGTGGTGAAGGTCAGGGCGGACGAACCCATCGCATTGGCGGTCGACCGGCTCGATCTCTCCAACAAGCATGGCCTGGTCGTGGTCGAGGAAGATTTCCCGGTCGGCATCTTCGACCAGGCCTGCGCTCTCGACTGCCGCCGGCTGCCCCCGAGCACAGCGGTGGAGAACGCCATGAACGTCCGCATCTTGATTCTCCCCGCCGGAATGGGCATAGGCCGCGCCGCACAGCAGGCGCTCGGAATGAACGTGCGGCGCATCTTGATCGAGGACGACCGCGGGGTGACCGGGATCGTCGGTGGGTTGGATTTCGCCCGCGCAATGAGCTGAGGGTTCGCAGTGCCAGCTCCAGGTCACAGCCATTTTTGGGTGTGCAGTCCTAGGCCTGCTGGTCGTAGCGAGCTTCGGTCCTTTGGTCGGACTCGGAATCTCAGTTCGTGGCCACCGCTGGCTTGGACGGTGAAGGCGCCTTGCCAGGTGCTTCGGTCCTCGGTGTCTTCGGTTTCGAAGGGGACCACGATTCTCGAGGAGAGGTCGGGTAGGTGGCTGCCGAATGTCACAGTGGCTTCGACGTCGAGGTCCCTCGCGTCGAGTCCGGGGTGATGCAGCGACAACTCGGCTGACACGGTCGTGCCGACGATCAGCTCGTCGCTGCTCAAACCGCCCAAGCGGACGCGTTCCATCGCGATGTCGCTCCAGCGGGCACGGATGGTTTCGCCCAAGTCTGCCAGAGCGAACAGCGGCCGGTAGTTTGACTCGCGCAGCGCCACCGCGTCTTTCATTGCAGGCTCATAGAAATTGTCCGCGTAGTCGCTGACCATGCGGCGCGCAGAGAACTTCGGAATGATGCTCGCCATGCTGGCCTTCATCCGGTTCACCCAGGCCACGGGCACGCCTTCGTCGTTGCGATCCATGTAGGTTGGCAGAATCTCGCCCTCTAGCAGCGCCATCGTCACTGCGCGGTCGTAGGCGTTCGGATCTTGTAGCGATGTCGCCGGCAGGTCGATGACCCATCCGTTGTCCTTTTCGTAGCCTTCGAGCCACCAGCCGTCATCGACACTGAGGTTCAAGCAACCGTTCATTGCGGCTTTCATGCCCGAGGTGCCGCTTGCTTCGAGAGGACGGGTCGGCGTGTTCAGCCAGATGTCGCATCCGGCTTCCATTCGGCGAGCCTCGTCGATGGAGTAGTTCTCCATGAAGAGCACGCGACCTGCGAGGTCGGGATGTTTCGTGGCTTGATAGACCCGTTGCAGCAGTGCCTGGCCGTGGCCGTCGGCCGGATGCGCCTTGCCGGCGTAGATGATCGTCGCGCCCGGGTTGCCGTTGAGCAGCTTGGCCAGCCGTTCGGGTTCGCTCAAGAGTAAGTCGGCGCGCTTGTATGGGGCGAACCTCCGAGCAAAACCGATGAAGAGGCTATCCTCGTCCAGCCGGGCGAGGATATCTCGGAGCAACGAGAGGTCTTCGCGCCTCCGCGTCCATGTCTCGGTCAGGTGGTCTTTGAGCCACTCGACGTAGTCCGCGCGCAGCTCGCGATGGATCGACCAGATTTCGGCCGGATCGTGCTCGCGCAACCACTCCCAGCGGTAAGGGTCTTCGATCTGGTCTCGCCAGCCGTGCCCCATCTCCCGCTCCATCAACCGTTGCCAGCGCGGCGCGAGCCACGTCGAAACGTGCACGCCGTTGGTGATGCTCGTACACGGCACGTCGTCTGCAGAGTCGAACTCGGGATAGAACTGTAGGAACATTTCCCGCGCCACTTGGCCATGCTTGGCGCTGACGCCGTTGATTCGGCCCGCGTTTCTCACGGCGAGCGCGGTCGTCCCGAAGTTGTTTTGCGCATCGTCTGGCGTGTAGCCCATCGCCATCAAGCGGGGCCCGTCCATTCGAAGGAGGTGCTCGAAGCGCGCCAAGTACGGGCGCACCATCTCCTCGGTAAAGTGGTCATGCCCTGCGGGCACCGGCGTGTGAGTCGTGAACACGGTCGTGTTTCGGATGTACTCGAACGCCTCCTGCGACCTGAGGCCGTGCCGTTGAATCAGGTGTGCCGCCCGCGCGATGAGAAGGAAGGCGCTGTGTCCCTCATTCATGTGGAACACATCGGGGTCGATATCGAGCTCGGTCAGCAGTTGATAGCCTCCGAGGCCCAGGATCATTTCCTGCCGCAGACGATGAGCTGGGTCGCCACCATACAAGCGATTGGTGATCGCACGGTCCTCAGGTCGGTTTTCTGGCACGTTGGTGTCGAGGAGGAACAGCGGGACGCGGCCGACCTTGAGTCGCCACGCCCGCACCTGCACAGGGCCGGTCGGCAGCGGCACGGTGATCCGTAGCGGCGCGTACTGCCCCACCATCACCGGTTCGAATGGGGGGCTTTCGAAGTCGTTCGTGTCGCCGAGGTCCTCTTGGCGGCCTTCACGATCGATGATCTGATGAAAATAGCCATCGTGGTAAGCGAGCCCCACCGCGCACAGGGGCAGGTTCAAGTCACTCGCTGCTTTGAGATGATCGCCAGCGAGGATTCCGAGACCGCCCGAGTAGAGCTTCAAGAATCCGGCAATCCCGAACTCCATGCAGAAGTACGCTATGCGGGGGTCCTGCATTTCCGTTGACTCGACCATCTCTCGATGGAGCCGCGCGACGTCTCTGACGTACTGCTCGTCCATCGCCAAGTCGAGGAGCCGATCGGGCTTGACCTGATCGAGGAGCGCGTGCGGATTCTCTTCGAGCTTGAACCAGAGGCTCGGGTCGATTCGCTTGAACAGAGAGGCCACTTCGGGATGCCATCGCCACCAGAGGTTGGATGCGATCTCCTGCAGTGGCAGTAGCTCTCCGGGAAGAGCATTCGTCACCATGAACGTCCGTTTGTACGGAGCGGCCTCTTCTCCGTCCTTCGCGGGAGGCTTCACGAACAGCCCAAAGACCCCCGAGGTGTCCGACGACACCGCGGGCATGGAGGACACGCTCAAGCGCTCCATGGGCAGCTCTTTGCGCCGCGCTGCGCCCGCTGCTAGCGCGCGCTCATGTGCGTCTTCGTAGTGCTCCATGAAGTTGGACCAATCGGTCAATGCCGCAGTTCTGAGCGAAGCTTCTCGGAGCGACTCCTTGTCCGCCGGGGAAAGGTCGACGAAGTCGAGCAGGGCCGCCTTGAGCGAAGCTTCGACCTCGTCCACAGGCACACCTTCGCGCTTCAGCACCCTAACGCCGGTGCGCTTTCGATCGCCCTGCGCCGCAACCCAACGGCCGAATCCAGCGCGGTCGGTCGTGATCGCAGGCACCCCAAACGCCACTGCTTCGAGCGGTGTGTATCCCCAGGGCTCGTAGAACGAAGGGAAGACGCCAAGATCGGCTCCGGGGAGCAGGTCCCAGTATTTGTGGCGGATAAGTGGGTCGGTTCCATCCAGATAGATTGGGACGTGCACTACGTGGACGGGTGCGCCCGGACGATTGTCGATGCCAAGCGCATTCAGCTGATTCGTGATCGGGTCATTGGCCTCGTCGACGAGGTCGTGAGTGCACCGCAACGGGGCTCCTGCCGAGGCGCCGTGGGCTCGATCCCAAAGTTGACGTTTGGGCTCGGCGTGCCCGGCCGGCAGCATCGCGTAGACGATCACGCGTTTGCCGTGGCGTGACTCCAGTTCCCCGGCTAGGTCAGCGGTGGCATCGAGGTAAACGTCTACGCCCTTGTTGATGTACTCGTAGCGTCCGGCGAGCGTGAAGATCAGCGTGTTTTCTCGATCGTACTGGTCACCGGTAGTGAGCTCGGCAAGCTTGAAGAGCTCCTCGCGAGCGCGTTGCCGCTGGTCGGGCGAGACCGGCCTCGCACCAAAACCGTTCGGTAGGATCACGTCGGGCCGCCGACCAAGAAGATGCTCGCATTCGAGCGCGGTAATCTCACTGACCGTCGTAAACACGTCGGCTTCCCGAGCCGCGACGGTCTCCATCGAGTGCTTCGACGAGACGCTCAGCTCCTTGGCCGCCACCTCGGGGTCGATGCTGGGAAGCAATTGGTAGAAATTGGGGTCGGCACGCCTGCCCGCAAGCGAACGGCCGAGCATCGTGGCGTGCGTCGTGAACACGGTCCCGATCTCGGGGGCGGCGGTACGCAAGTGCAGGATTGCGCCAGCCGACATCCACTCGTGGGCCTGGACGATGGCATTCAACCGAGCCGGCAGCAGGAAGCGGTCGCGGATGTGCTCGATGATCATGCCGGCGCCGTGCGCGAACAAGACCGGGTCGTAGTAGTCCCACGCCCCAAACAAGGAATCGAGCCCGTAGTCCTCCCAATATCGGCCGAGGATTTCGTCCTTTCGCTCGTACAGGCGGGACTGGTTGATGAGCAGACACCGTGGCTCGCCGGGAACCAACCATCGCCCCATCAACACGCTCACCTCGTGGTCCTCGAGCGACTCAGCAAGCTCCGGATCCCAGATGTCGGCTCGGAACTCCGGCGCGACGCCCTCGCTTCGTGGAACGTCCGGTCCGATCGTGATGTATCCGTCTTCGCCGTGGCGTTGCTGTACCTCCCCTACGCGGCTCGCCAAGACGGTGTGGATACCGCCGACCATGTTGCAGACCTCCCAAGAGATCTCGAAAAATACCGACTTGCTCATAGACGAATCTGCTTCTCCACGGGGGCCAGCACCGACAGGCTCAAGTCCTTCATGACGTTCATATAATAAATGAACGCGTCGTAGGGCCCCTCGTAGGGACTAAAATAGTCGTGCACCTCAGCGTCAGAAGCGGATTTCGTAGCCATGTAATAGAAATGGTCGGAGGTCTGCAGGCGCCGCCAAAGCGCGAGTAAGTGAGAGTTATTGCGCTTCCGGATCGCCGGGCCCAGAGCGTAGATCTCCGTCAAGGCCCGCTGCTGCATGGCGTTGCCGCGCCACGCGCTGATGTCCCGCGCCTCGTCGGCCCACGATACCGTTCGGTGGAACGAGAGCTCTCCGAGGACCGGATACCGGTCGATGACCTGACTCGGGGTGAGTATGTCCCAGTCCGGGTGCGTGAAAAGGAGGTCCGGAAGGTGCTCGAGGAAGTCGAAGATCCCGGTTTCTCTCCACTGGTGTTCGCCGAAGGTCTCATAGTCCATGAAGAGGTTGATCACGTCGCCCGCGCCGCTGTGCCCGTGGATCCACCTGGCGAACTTGTCTGCGGTGAGGGGATATTCGTTCCAGGCCTGGTTCGAGAATCGGAACGCGATGTCGTCGGACAGCTTGTAGTTCTTGGTGAGTAGCTTCGTGTCGCGGTCGGCCACGCGATACACGAAGTTCGGGCTTCGCCAGTCGAGGATGTCATCCGCTCCCTCGATGAGCATCGCCTCGAACCCGAGGTCCGAGATGAACTGCCCGATCTCGTCGTTGTAGATGAGCTCGGTATTACGGAACACGCGCGGTGTTTGCCCGAACTCTTTCTTGATGAGCTTCATCTCGAGGTCGATTTGCTCGCGGTATTCGTCCTTGTCGTAAAGGGCGGCCAGGCTGTGGTAGTACGTCTCCGCGACGAACTCGACGGCGCCGGTCTTCGCAAGCCGCACGAAGCTATCGAGGGCCTCGGGCGCGTAGAGCTTCATCTGCTCGATCACTACACCGGTCACTGCGTAGGAGATGCGAAAGCGTCCATCGGTGCGCTCGATGAGCCGCAGCATCGACTCGTTGGCTGGTAGGTAGCACTTGTTGGCCACCTTGCGCAGGACTTCGGCATTGAGCTTTGCGTCGAAGTATTCATGGTCGCGACCGACCTGAAGCGCGCCGTATGGCTTCAGTCGATACGGCTGGTGTACTTCAAAATAGAAACAGACCGAGGGCATGATTCACCTCAACTACGTAGCACCGACTCATAGATCGGAATGAGTTTTTCTGCAGCAGCGTCCCAGTGGATGTGCCGGATCTCTTCGCGAGCGCGCTCGACGATGACCCGCCTGAGCTCGGGGAGCTCCAAGAGCGCCACGATTTGGCTCGCGATCTTGTCGACATCCCAGAAGTCGACCTTGAGCGCATTACGAAGGACCTCCGAGACGCCGGATTGCTTCGACACGATGACTGGCCGATCGTAGCTCATCGCCTCCAGGGGAGCGATGCCAAAGGGCTCCGAGACCGACGGCATGACGTAGACGTCGGCCGTCGAAAAGGCGCGCTCGACCTCTGCCCCGCGCAGGAAACCAGGGAAGCGGAATGATTCGGCAATGCCCAGGTCCTCCACCAGGGCCTTCATGCGTGGAAGCATGTCGCCGGACCCCGCCATCATGAACACCGTGTCGGGCACGTGCTCGAGGACTCGCGCCGCGGCTTGCACGAAGTATTCCGGCCCCTTTTGGAAAGTGACTCGGCCCAGGAAAAGGACGACCGGCCCAGTGGACGTGCGCTGCTCCGTGTATGCCTCGACCGTTTCGCGCGCGTACACGCCGTTGTGCACGACCGAGATCTTGTCGAGAGGCGTATCGTGAACGCGGTTGATCAGTCCGCGCGTGTAGTAGCTGACGGCGATGATGCGCGCCGCACTTTCGAGCCCCTGATGCTCGACTGCAACGATGTCCCGATCCGCCCCATGGCCGGCCCGGTCGTACTCGAGGCTGTGAACGTGGACCAGGAGCGGCGCGCCTGCGCGACGGGCGATCTCGATCCCGGCGGGGAAAGTCATCCAATCGTGCGCATGCACCAAGTCGTATTTTCGTTTGTGGACCCGGCGAGTCGCCGACATCGCGTACCGGGCCACTTCAGAAAAAAGGTCCTCGCCGTAGTGCGCTCCGGTTTCCGCCTCTTCGGCGAACGGGAGCTCGTCTCCGGGAATGTGGACGTGTTCGAGCGGCGTGACCTCGTTG